>SKIC01000057.1 GCA_007116685.1 Balneolales bacterium | reverse complement strand
TCTAACAACATATGCTTCTGAGGCACATTATCCTTTCTTATTTGAAAGAAATGCCCAAATAAAAACAAAAATCCACAATGCTATTGTCCAGCCTCCAAAAAGATTTACCAGGAAAATCAAAAAAGTTGCAGTAGAATTTCTGCCAGATGCTATTATAGTCGGTAAAAAATAAATATACAAAACTACAATGCAGAAGAATATGAGTAAGATTAATTCCATACCTGAATGTGTTATGCTTCTATCTTTTAATATTTAACATCGCGATAAAGCTTCGCTTACTTGATATGAGGTAATTTCCGCCCACTAACTATTTATTATGCCCACTCTAACTGGGCATAAGCTCTTATTAATATCTGCATTTCCAGCCAAGTTGCCAAAAAAACTGCCTCTTATTTCTTAGAAAGCCCAAAAAAAGTTGATTTTTCTGTGTAAGGATTTTGGTTGATATGCATCTTATTAACTAAAAGTGTTAATAAGGAGTTATTTATGTCAAAATCTAAAACAAAGCTATTAGACCAAGTTCGTGATGCTATCCGTCTAAAGGGTTTAAGTTATAATACTGAAAAAACCTACGTCCGCTGGATTAAGGATTACGTAATCTTCCATAAAAAAACACACCCGGATGAATTACAGGAATCTCACGTCAAAGATTGGCTTATATGGCTTGTGAATAAAAGAAATGTCTCGGCTTCAACTCAAAATCAGGCTTTGAGTGCGGTTCTGTTTTTGTACCGTAATGTTCTGAAAAAATCCGATTTTTTTATCCATGATTTAGTTTGGTCTAAAAAGCCGAAACGTATTCCAATTGTGCTATCGAAGAACGAAATCAATAAATTGCTGTACCATATATCTCCCAAATATCAGTTGCATTTTCGACTTTTATATGGGGCTGGTCTCCGTAGTTCGGAGTTACTGCGCCTACGGATTGGTGATATTGATTTGGATAATAATCAACTTCTCATTCGATCAGGAAAAGGAAATTCCGACCGGTACACCTTGCTTCCACAATCACTCTTGTCTTGCGTTCTAAATAGAATAAATAAAGTTGAAAAAGTTCATAGCAAAGATGTTGAAAGAGGGTACGGAATGGCACTTTTGCCTTTTGCGCTACATAAAAAGTATGGAAATTCAGCAAAATCGTTAAAGTGGCAGTTTTTGTTTCCATCAAGAATTATTGGTAAAGATCCGCGTTCGGGTATTCCTTGCCGGCATCATATGTCTGGAACTACTCTTCAACGAGAATTGGCTCAAGCCCAAAAACTAAGCGGAATCAAAAAAAGAATTACACTACATACTTTTAGGCACTCTTTTGCCACTCACTTATTGCAGGCCGGTTATGATATTCGTACTGTGCAAGAGTTGTTAGGTCATAAAGATGTTTCAACGACCATGATTTATACACACGTACTGAAATTGGGTAGTCATGCCGTTAGAAGCCCCGTAGATTCCCTGTAAGAATCAAAACGTACTCTAAGAATTTAAATTTCATTCACTGCCTTTTAAACACGATTCCGTAATATGCTCCCATCACATATTCCAAAATGCAAAATGCTCCATACCTTCCAGAATTCCTTCGGAATATTCCCCATCGGCAAAGTAGACATTTTGGCCGGAGCGTAATTCTTCTAACTCGGAGCTGTAATTACCCACAACGATGGCTTGGCGCTTGCCTTTGAGCATTTCCAGATCATTGCCGCTGTCTCCGGAGACAATCAGATTGTTGTTCTTGATGTTCCACTTTTTGCACAGATAATCAATGGCTTTACCCTTGGAGGCACGTTGGGGGATGATATCCAAAAACTGATCGTGTGAATAAATGAGCTGATAACGAAGTTTGAGCTCAGATAAGGCTTTGTGAATTTTGGCCATATTATCGGAGCTTGGTTTCATCTCATAACTCAATTTGAATTCCCGCTCACCATCGTCTTTTTGGAGTTTCAGAAATTTAAAATTCGCCAGCGCTGATTTAATCGCCAACGGCTTCCACAAATAATTGATATGCGTGGCCCAACCGTCATCACGACTGAGTTCATCAATAGCAGCGCCGTAGTAAATCTCCGTACCAACGGATGACACAACAATATCCGGTGTTGGGATATTCTTTTCGGCCAGAATTTCCTGAACCAATTCGACACTTCTGCCTGTTGCAACTCCAAAACTGATGTCCTCTTTATGCTTCTCCAATTTTTCGAAAAGCTGAGCCATAGCCTTGTCATCACCAACCAACGTATTGTCTATATCCGTTATGAAGAATTTTTTGATGTTCTTTAGCTTTTTACCCGGAGGAAGACTGGTTTGTGTTTTTGTGCCTTCTTTTAATTCCTTATTAAGCAGGGAAGTAACCTTTTTAACAAACGTTTCCGCATGTGCTTCCCAGGCATAGTGCTCGCGAACTCCGGTAATTCCACTGTTGGAATACTTAGTCCATAATTCCGGATCTAACAAAATCTTTTTGATTCCTTCTGCAATGGCTCTCGGGCTAGTAGTATCCACCAATTCACCGTTTTTGCAATTTTTCACGATGTCATTTGGTCCACCATCATCAGGTCCAACAATTGGGCAACCCGAAGATGCCGCTTCGATTAAAGTGAGTCCGAAGGGCTCATTAAAGGCCGAATTTACGAATACACCACGGCTGTCAGCAGCCATTCGGAAAAGCTCGGGGACTTCGTTATTGGGATCGTGCTTTTTTGGAATCGCCATTTTCCCGTACAAATCATGCTTATCCATTTCAAACAATAAATCCGTCAAAACCTGACGCTCATTATCATCCATATTGTCGATATCCTTACGGATTCCGGCAAAAATGGCAAGGTTAGCGATGGATTGCAGCGTACGGCTGATGGCATAGGCTTGCACCAATCCGTGGATATTCTTTTTGCTATCGGGACGGCAAATTGCGAGAATTAAGGGCTTTTGGGTATCCTTAAAAAATCGCCCTAACTCCATGCTGAGTTTATATCGGGCCTGCTTTGCTACTTCCGGCTTTTGAAAACTCTCGTCGTGATCGTAGTAAAAAGGGTAGAATCTCTCAACGTTAATCCCGGGAGGAATCACGATATACTTAGCTGCTTTGGAATTTTCGTATTTGCCGTATTGCTTTTTAATTTCGTGATTGGTTGAGGTAATTACCAGATTAGCCGTTTGCAGCACTTTTTCTTCCGCTTCAATTCTTCGGTCGATATTGAATTGCTTATTCATTTGGTCTTCGCTCAGACCTTCGTTAGCCAGCGAAAATTTCTTACTGCGTCCGAGTGAGTGCCCCGTGAAAATGTAGGGGATGCCCATCAATTTTGATAACTGCCGGGCGATATAGCCGGCATCGGCATAATGTCCGTGGAAAAGGGAAGGGGTGATATCATGATCATTATTAAATTTCATGACATTATTCACGAATTCGTCCAGATGCGGCCAGAGTAATTCTTTTCGCATATATCGCTTACCACCACAAGGAATTCTAACTATCCTGGCGTTGGCACTTAAAGGCTCAATTTCTTTTTTATAGTCGTCGCTAACGCGTTTATCATCTATCAAGCGGGTAAAAAGATCAACCTGCTTAACAGCGGGATGATCCCCAAGCGCCCGAGCCAGAGATACCACGTATTTAACCTGGCCACCGGTGTCGGCATCTCTCCCTAATTCCAGGTTTTCCCCTCGAATTAGTCCATGAACGCTGAATAGTTGAAGATGAAGGCTTAAATCTGATTTTTTAGACATGGTGTATGAAGAAAGTTTAAATCTCTAATTAATATCTAGCAGGAATATAACATTTTTTAGGCGAATGGCATGAAAATCAAGGTTATTATTCTGTAAATAGAGCTATTAGGTTTATCTTTGAGCGATAAAATTCAGAATTATGTTATCAGAAATATTTTACTACGCAGACTTACTCGGAGTTGCTGTTTTTGCCATAAGTGGAGCACTTGCTGCCGGACGCAAGAGTCTTGATTTACTGGGCGTTTTGGTCATCGCTGTTGTAACGGCAGTAGGAGGTGGAACACTTCGGGATGTTTTGTTAGACCGTACTCCTGTGTTTTGGATTCAGGATACCACATATCTGTTTGTAATTATCGCAGCCACTTTCGTGACCATCTTTTATTCCAGATATAGAAAACCACCCATGAAGGCCTTATTGATTGCGGATGCTTTTGGATTAGCACTTTTTGCGATTTTAGGAGCTGGAATTGCACAATCCGCCGGTGCAAGTGGAATTATCGTAATGATAATGGGAACGATGACAGGCGTAGCCGGTGGCGTCATCCGTGATATCCTAACAAATGAAATACCATTAATTCTAAGAAGAGATTTCTACGCCACTGCCGCCCTTTTAGGGATATTGCTGTACCAATTCTTACTTGCAATCTCAGTACCGGATTCTATAGCAACGGTTTCGTCTATGATTTTGATAATCGTCTTACGATTCGCCGCCATCTTCAAAAACCTCCGCCTACCGGTTTTCAAGTTACCCGATGAGCCACATTGATGTAACCAAATCCCCCGCCGAGGTGATCTTCAACCGGCGCCTAGAAGGACGTCGTCTCGACGTCCGGTTAAAAAAAACAAATCGTCCCCGATTTGTACAATCTCGCAGTCGAGACGACTGCGTTATTCGTTTTGGGCATCGCGGACAATGCCCTACAAATGAGAAGGACATTGTCTCGACTTTCGGTTAAAAAAAACAAATCGTCCCCGATTTGTACGCCTATTACACTGTATGGCTCGATATGATTAGCGGGGTCTGTAATTTTGGTTAGCGTTCTATTGTTTTTAAGGGTATTCGGACAGCCGCTTTTGGGTACGTAAATTTTGGGTCATCCCGAGATGTTTGATTTTTCTACGGTGTTTGCTTCGATTTATGTGGTGATAGCCCGAGGTGGCTTTAGGGTATCGCTCCTCCGGAGCTCTTGTTTTGGTCTTTGTTTTTTTCTACAAAGGTGGCGTCCCTCCGGGACTTTGGTTTAGTAGCTTAGGTAAGGATTGTTTTGCTATCATAATTTAATATTGAGATTAAATATCGAGGCAGTTCGCCTAAACTGTGAACACACACAATCTGCTCCGGAGGAGCATAACCTTTGTAGAATTTATATCGAAATAAATAGCCTCAAAGCCCCTGCGGGGCGACACTTTTATCAAAAGGTAAGTTAGCTTCGTCAGGATTACCGAAGCGGGGTCTGTAATTTTTGGTTTACGGGCTATTGCTTCTAAAGGTATTCGGACAGCCAGACCGGCGTCCGACAGCCCGAGGTGGTGCTTGCGGGGCGACACTTTTTATCAAAAGAGAATTTCACCGTGTGAAGATCCCAGCAGCGGGGATTGTTTGAGGGATTTGAGATTGGAAGAATTAGCTCTCAGCCAAACCTTCAATCAAATCCCAACATCATAAAACCCACACGCACCTTTAATTTCAGAAATTTGTTTTTCTAAAACTTCAGCGAGATTTGCGCGGCTGAAATCAATATCGGATAGGTTTTTATTGTCCCAAAACGTTTGTAAGGGTTTTGGGAGTTTGGGGTTGGTAAGTTGCAGGGCTCGTGCAATGGTACTGGTGAAAATGGCACTCAATACTATGGCTCTGTCAGCAATTTCGCTGGCATTATTTGCGGCATTGGCGCTCATGCTTACTATATCCTGATTGTCTGCATTGGTGGGGGTAGACTGGATTCCGTGAGCTACAGCCCGGGCTCTGATATCGGATAATAGTGAGGTGGCTGTAAGCTGAAATCCCTGAATACCACTGTGTAAGCCAACAGGTTCTTCAGCTAAAAATGCCGGTAAAGAACCATTGAGTTTGTCATGTAGTATTCTGTTGATTTGTCTTTCCACAGCGATGGCCAATTTTGCGAATCCAAGGCTGGTATCATCAGCGGCTTTGGCAGCATAGGTTCCCTGGAAGTTAGCTGCGTGTAAGATGAGATTTTCCTCGGGATAGATGAGCGGATTATCGTCTACAGAGTTTAATTCCGTTTCAATCACCTTTTCCGCTTGTGCGAGATGCTCCATCACTGTTCCCAGCCATAATACTATAGATCGACTGGAATAGGGGGGCTGGAGATTATCACCCAAAGCTTTTGAAAAATCTGTTTCCGGTAACCACTTTCTGAATTCTGCTGCCGTGTCTTTTGCTGTTTGATGTGCTTTGTAGGCGTAAATTTCCGGATGAAAGTGCTGTAAATTATCTCTAAAAATAATTTGTAAGGTAACAGATACGGGAATAGCAATTTCAGACAAAAGAAATTTTAAAACTGAAATGGAATGAGCCGCTAGTGTTGCAGAATATGAGGTGCCATTAACCAATCCTAACCCTTCTTTCGGAGATAAATTGAGTTTGGTTACGTTGTGCTTTTTCATAGTCTCAGCACTATTATCTACGATAGAACCATCTGCTAATTTCAGATAATCTTTGCCCGTAAGTGTACGCGCTATTCTACTCAGTGGTACCAAGTCTCCGCTTGCCCCAACAGAGCCATATTGTTTCAAAACCGGTGTGATTCCAGCGTTAATCATTTCTGACAGAGAATGCACAACTACCGCTCGTACGCCGCTCACTCCCAAAGCCAATGCTCTGGCGCGTGCAGCCATCACAGCACGAACAATTGGAGCAGGCACTTCCGGTCCTACATTTCCGCTAAGCTGCTGTAGCAAATTCTCCTGCAGTTCTCGGATAGCTTCATCGTCTACATTGTTATCAACCAGCGGTCCAAATCCCGTATTTACGCCATATACCGTTTCGCCCTTTGAAATATGGTCTATCAGGTAATTATGTCCTTTTTCGAGTTTTTCAGCCGTAATATTTGATAATGAAACTTTGCTTTTTCCTAAAGCAATCTCACGAAGTTTAGCGATATCTAAAGGAGTATCGAGATGATAATGGCTCATTTTTTATTTGTGGGCTACAGAAGTTACAGCCGTAATCATATTACAGTTTCCCGAACTGTCATTTTTACGACCGGTTAGATGGAGATTACCATTCTCATCAAAAAAACCGAGATCGCCGGTATCGTATTTTTCGTCTGAAACAGAAGAAGAAGAGGTAAGAAATACAGTGTCAGGTTTTTCCATGGTCCCCAAACAAGTAATCTCAAATTCTGATGGTGCTTTGCCAACATCGTTAAAGTCTATTTTCGGATTTGCATCGCTAAGTTTTCTCTCACTTAATGATATCAACCCACCGGCTTCGGTCTGTCCATAGGCCTGAATGACAGAATCGCAATGTCCTTTGAGTAACTCATAATCGCCCTGGTCTAAGGAAGCTCCGCCAAAAGCGATTCTTGGCACAAACCAATTATCATACTCAGCCAAATATCGCAATACACTTGGCACGGTAAGTAGGAGTGTAGGATTGAAATTTTTGATAATATCAATCCACTGAGCAGAATTTTTCACGTAGGGTGTCACTATCTCCCAGGAGGAGCCAGCTACCTCAGCCATAGCTGCCCAACTTAAACCCGCAACATGCCATGGACTTGCCAGGATTAATAACCTGTCATTTCGTTGGATAGAAAAGGCCTTTACAGAAATTTCAGCATTTACATTGAGATTTGATTGCTTGTTCCACAGGCATTTTGGTTCGCCTGTTGATCCACTTGAAAATAAACCAATGTATTTTTCAGAATTGGAAGGGGGAGGGAGTATCGTAACCTCAGCTTCTTCAAAGCGAGGGGGAATTGCCAGGATGGATTTCTCAGAATTTAGAATATCCCCAACAATCTCTTTAGTATCTTTTTGGGTATTTACTGTAAGGAAATCAGAATCCTGAAGAATAGCGTCCATTAATTGTTACTGTCTTCTTCTGTGGTGATGTCTTTAAACAAACCTTCGTACTGACATCTCACAATGAGACTTTTTAGATAGTCAAGATTGGCACCGAGTTCTTCCTGATCCAAAAATTGTGCTACAGGACTTAGAAGAAAGGTGCAAATAGAAGCTTTTGCCTGGAGAACGGGGTCTCGTTCTCCTTTGATGGCAATCTTATAGTTAAGGAGATTATTTAGTCTAATCCACTCCGATTGAATCTCTATCCACCAATAATTTAGTTGCGCACGAAATTGAGACTCTAATTCAGTTAATTCTTCTTCAAAAAGTCCCAAATCAGAGCTTACAACATCAAATGCCTTTGCGGATTTATACAGGTCTACAATACGAGATTCAAAAAAGTTATTTATTTCCAGCTGTTGATCTTCGTTACACTTGGTGTTGGAAATTATTTCATCAACACGTTCGCGTAGTTTTGGGTTTTTACAAAACTGTAATATTTCTTGAGATGGATTAGACATAAAAATTAATCTGCTTTTTTCACAAAGATCCAATTGCTACCGGTACTGGAATCTCTGTACAAACGAACACGTACATCGGTAGGCATCAATTTGTAAGTAAAACAATAGTCGAACTCAATATCAAGTTCATTATTGGTAACACCTCGTTTAAATCTTCCAGAGAAGATGAAGTTGTTTGCACATGGCGCAATTTCTGTAAAGTAATTTTTACCAATTACGCTCATACCATTAAATCCGGCAAAGACATCATAGTTGTACTTGTTGTACAATTCTATTGAGCCTTGGTCATTTAATTTAACAACGCCAAAAGGAATTTGATCTGCTTGAGCAGCCGTGAGTTTTTCAAGATTGTTGATCAACTTCTCAGGTACGAATGAATTCATTGTTAATGTGGTCATGGTAATAGGGTCCTATTTTATTGTTGTCTTTCCAATGCAGCCTGATAATCTGTCGTCAGGTCTTGTTCTTCTGCTTTGTCCACCTCTTTATACAAAGCAAATAACTGTTCCTCGAGTTGCTTTACTGTTTTGGGGGTAATACCGGGATACGTTTTTTCCCATTCTGCTTTATAAGCGCGAAGAGTTTCCAATTCTTGCTGAAGCTTTTTGATTTCGTCGTTACTCATAGTTCTTTTTGGTTATTAGTTCGCTTTTTGCATTCATTCTTTTGATATGCTCTGCAATTGCTTTGTTAATGTATTCTGCTACAACAGGGTATTTTACTCTTTCGTTGCGCAGCGCAAATATATCTCCTCTTTGATCCAGACTTTTCAGTTCCGGTTGTCCCAGAGAAATATAATCCCAATCGTCAGAGATTGACTCTTTGATTGTATTCGTGAAAATGATGGCATGACTGTGGAGTCGGCTGAGTTTCTCTATCCGTGCCGCACGATTTACTGCATCACCAATGATGGTATAATCGCGTTTTAGTTCGGACCCAAGATTTCCCTCAATTACATTACCGCGATCAATTCCAAATCCGGCAAACAAATAGCTATGAGGTTTATCCAGTGGGGCATTTTCTCTCACTTCCGCTAATCTTCTGTAAATCTCAATGCTGGCATGTAGCGCATCTTCGGTGTCTTTTCCATCAAAATAAGCCAACAAGCCATCGCCAATAAATTTGTTTACTACACCACCAAATTTTCTAACGGATTCTGTTGCAATTCGGAAATAAGTGTTTAGAGCATCAATTAAATCTGTGTGCTCAAAGTGAGTCGTTAACTTTCCAAAAGAGACCAAATCGCTGAATAAAATAGTTTTATCAACCATGTGGCTTGGTGTCTGTTCTGGGGATACACCATTCTGGAACGTTCTAATAAGTGATGGTTGTAAATAGGAGTCGAGAATATGCTGAGTGTGCTCGAGTTTTTCAGCGTTGCCAACTACGTTTTTGAGAATCTCTTTTATGGGTTGTAGTACGGCAAGGCTCACATCGTCTAAATCGACGTGTTTCATGCCCCATTGGGGATATTGCCTTTCAGTGATGGCCTCCTGTGAAATTTTCTGAACGTCATAATGACGATCGTCAATAGAAATT
>SKIC01000086.1 GCA_007116685.1 Balneolales bacterium | reverse complement strand
TTTTTAAATAACTTCCAAATAGGTGTTTAAACGCATTTAATATTCATTTACAACAGGGACTTTGTGGTTTAACGGATAATCCTTAATGTATCCAAATTCTATAGATGCTATAGATTGTTCATTTTACTCACAAATCGTTTTCTTATCTATGACTAATAGCAAAATCTCACTCATCCTGGTTTTGATAGCCATGATGGTACTTCATGCCTGTGCTTCTACAAATCAGACAGCCCCAGAAGCACCTCCACCTAAAACAAGTGCTGACAAATTTCAAGATGCCGTTTCTTCAAGCATAGCTTTTGATGGCCTCTTTACAGTTTACCAAGATACCACAGATGGTAAAACACATATTGCTGTTCGGGAAGATCAGCTTGGTAAAGAATTCATTTATTTTGCTCACATCCAGGATGGTGTAGTTGCAGCAAGTAGATTTCGTGGTCAATATTTAGGAAACAAAGTATTCACTATTGAAAGATATTTTGATAGAATCGAATTCATCACAGAAAACACAAGTTTTTATTTCGATGAAGAAAATCCATTAGCAAGAGCTTCTGATGCAAACATCAGCCGTGCTACAATGGCATCCATAAAAATTAAAGAGCATGATAAAGAGAATGGCAAATTCCTCTTAGAATCAGATGGCTTATTTCTCTCAGAGGTTATTCAACAAGTGAAACCTACACCATTTCCAGGATTGCCATCATGGATGTTTTTCCAGCTTGGTAATTTGAGTCGTGATAAGAATAAAATTGCTGAAATCAGAAGTTTTCCTAAGAATACTGATGTAATTACACATTATACTTTTGAAAATCCTCAGCCACTTGCCAGTGGAGGAAGAGAAGTTACTGATGAGAGATATGTGACTATTACATTGCAACATTCGTTTATCCAAATGCCGGACAACGATTTTCAACCTCGTTTTGAAGACCCAAGAGTAGGCTATTTCACACAGCAGGTTGATGATCTTACCTCTACAGATGTTACACCTTGGAGAGATCCAATTCACCGCTGGCACTTGGTTAAGAAAGATCCCGAAGCGGAACTTAGCGAGCCCGTAGAGCCCATTGTGTGGTGGATTGAAAATACTACTCCACACGAATTCCGTGACGTAATTAAAGAATCTGTAGAAGACTGGAATATTGCATTTGAAGCAGCCGGCTTTAAAAACGCCATCGTTGTAAAAGTTCAGCCGGATGATGCCGATTGGGAATCAGGTGATATCAGATACAATGTTTTGCGTTGGACATCTTCACCACGACCTCCATTTGCAGGTTATGGGCCATCTTTTGTTAACCCTAGAACCGGGCAAATCCTCGGCGCTGATGTAATGTTGGAGTTTTCTTTCTTCAGAAGAAACCTCTTTGACTCTAAACTTTTCGAAACAGCCGCACTTGGCTTAGAAAAAGACGCATTTTCTCATTATATGCACGATGGTTCGGTTTGTACCATTGGTCATGAAATTCACACTAATTTGATTAGCGGAATTAACATGCTACGTGGCCTTGGGTTCGATCAAGCTGAAGAAGACCGCTTAATTAACGAAGCTCTTCGCATGCTCATGTTGCATGAAGTTGGTCATACACTCGGTTTAAATCATAACATGAAAGCAAGTTTCTTTCATAGTTTAGATGAAGTTTTTGATCGTGAACACACTAATGAAATGGGACTTACAGGCTCAGTAATGGATTATGGTGTTGTTAACATTGCGTCTGATGGTAGTGAGACTCAGTTCTATGACATCAAGCCGGGTTTGTATGATATTTGGGCTATTGAGTACGGCTATTCCACAGCTTTGGATGATCCTGAGGCAGAGCAGGAGAGATTGAATGAGATTTTATCCCGCTCTACTTTGCCGGGACATGACTTCGGCAACGATGCTGACGACATGCGTTCACCAGGAAAAGCAATTGATCCTCGTGTAATGACCTGGGATATGTCTGGTGAGCCATTAAAGTACTCCGTTGACAGAATGAAATTGGTAGCCAATACAATGGAAACTCTTCAGGAAAGATACATTCAGGAAGGTCAGAGCTATCAGGAACTGCTTAATTCTTATTTATCTCTGACAGGTCAGGCATTCCGTGCCGGTACCGTTGTTTCCAGATTTGTTGGTGGTGTTTATGTAGACAGAGCATTCCCTGAGCAAAACAGTGGGATGAAACCCTACACACCGGTTAGTCTTGAAGATCAAAAAGAAGCAATGAGAATCATTTCTGAGTATATCCTTGCTCCAAGTGCGTTTCAGGTTCCTGAAGGTTTGTATAACTATCTACAACCTCAGAGACGTGGATTCAACTTTTTCTCTACTTCAGAAGATCCAAAAATCCACGACCGAATTTTGAATCTTCAAATGGGAGTTTTGGCACACTTGGTACATCCAAATACTACGAAGCGTATAACAGACAGCCGGATGTATGGCAATCAATACTCTCTGGTAGAAATGATGGATGATCTCACCAACGCAGTTTTTGCCGCAGATCGCAACACTAACGTAAATACTGTACGTCAAAACTTACAAATTGCATATGTAGAGACTTTGATTGGTGTTATTTCTGAAGATTCTCGCCATG
>SKIC01000249.1 GCA_007116685.1 Balneolales bacterium | reverse complement strand
AGGTAGAACGTAAGCGGCTTTTTGTAGCCATAACCTGTGAGTAAATCCTGCATGGTTCTGGAAACCGTTGCAATAAATGAAGCTCGCTCGAAAACGTATTTCATCTCGCTTTTCTGCTCATTGAGCATGCGTTCTAAAAAGGTGAAATGCTCAATGGTACCGTAAGGGATGCGGTGTTCTTCAAATAACCAACGTGCCCAGGTTCCAGACGGCAAAGCACATTGGGCTACTACAAAATCAGGTTTTCCACCGAGTTGACCTGTGAGATATTCAAATCCTTCTAATAGCGCTGTTCTTTCGGCTTTTCGAATGGATCTTGGAAAGCGGTGCGAGAGAACAGGTTTGGTAGAATGAAGCGTTTTTACGCCATTTTTTTCAAAGTAATCCAATTCTAAAGAAATACCTCGATGCGTTCTGAATGATGGCGTTTTCACACACACAACAGAAGTCTGCGTAAATTCAGCAAGAGCCTCCGCATGGTCACGAAAAAAAATACCGTGATGCGGTTCTGCTTTTGTTGGATAAAATTGCGTTAAATAAAGAATTGACGGGTATTCGGTCATAATCTGTTTTCTCAGTGTGATGAAAATAGGGTATATATGACTATCTTGCTTGCCGTAGCCGAAAATTTAACATTGGAATATTTCGGGTGCATTTATTCTTAATTCAAAGTTAATAAATTCAATAGTATAGTATAGGATAGGAATCAGGAGTGGCGAAATTTCCCGTAATTTCCATCATTACACCCTCATTTAATCAAGGCGATTTTCTTGAAGAAACTATTCTGTCGGTATTATCTCAAAATTATCCGGCTTTAGAATATTTCATCATGGATGGAGGAAGCACTGATAATTCTGTTGAAATCATCGAAAAATACGAGAATCAACTGACGGGCTGGGTTTCTGAAAAAGATAATGGGCAAGCCGATGCCATCAATAAAGGCTTTAAACAAGCTAGGGGCGAATATATCGCTTTCCTGAATTCAGATGATTTATTGGCAAAAAACGCTTTAAATCACGTAGTGGAGTGCATCACAAAATACAAGCCTGATTGGATAGCAGGCGCTGTGCGAATTTTTGGCGAAAATGCAGATTACGGATTGCGAAATCCCGAGCCCTCTGAAAACTTTGGCGATTGGTTACTTTACAATGCCCAAATTCCACAGCAGGGCTCATTCTGGCGACGTGAGCTCTTAGATACCGCAGGATTTTTAGACACCGATTTACATTTCGCATTCGATTTAGAATACTGGATTCGTTTGTTGCAAAGTGGGTGCTATCCACGCTTGATAAATCAGGAAATTGCCGGTTTTAGAATTCATGACATCACAAAAAGCATGGGCGGTCGGTCCAAATTTATCTATGAGCACATGGAGATTTTGGAGCGCTACAAAAACGACGTCAGCCGAGAAGAACGTAATCTCATTCGACAGCGATTACATCAAATGCTATCCGATGCCAAAATCTACGAATCCGCCGCAAACAGCGAAAATGGAAATTCTTCAATCGGAAAAAAGCAGTTAAAAGAGGCCATATCGCTCTATCCGCCCGTTTTATTCAAACGACATTTTTGGGGAGCAGTCAGGAAGCTGGGGAAAAGGTGATAGTAGGAAGAGTTTAGGGGTTAGAGTTTTCCCGTATGGATGCCTTTGGCAAGGGTTTAGGGGTGATTTTTGGTCGAGAAAAAAGCGATGGAATGGTTATGCAGGCTAAAACGTGTCAGGTTTCGGAAACCTGACACGTTTCTGCTCCGCAGTTGTTGCGAACAATCGATTTGATGCCAAAATTAGAATTTGTTCACAAATCCTTTCACAACTTCGATCTGCACACTGAAAGTGTGCCATATTTATAACCCGGGGTTAAGCGAAGCGATACCCCGGGTTATAAAGAATGATGTGGAAAATGCGCCGGCAAAAAAAGAATCGAAGATTAGAAAAGAATCCGGCGCAAAATGAAATTGGAGATTTTTTCGAAGTTTGAGCGTCGATGGTCGAACGTAGAGATAAACCCGTATTCATAGGCAAAAAACGTGTCAGGTTTCGGAAACCTGACACGTTTCTGCTCCCCTGTTGTTGTGCACAATTGATTTGATGCCAAAATTAGAATTTGTTCACAAATACATTCGCAATTTCGATCCGCACACTGAAAGTGTGCCATGTTTTTAACCCGGGGTTGAACGTAGTGATACCCCGGGGTAAAAAAGTATTTTGGTTTTTAGCTTTTTTTTATATGTTATATATGTGACTTAGTTTTAAACCATTGAAAAATAGTTAATTTAGATAAAAATTAATTTTGGAGGATTTTAATGAATTTAAGATTTGTCATATATTTAATACTTGTAACTATACTTACATTAGCCACTATAAGTTTGAATTATACTTATTTGGAAGATGAAAATATTACATCGATTTCACAGTTTAATATATGTTATAATAGTCTTGAAGCTAGAGAAGGGCCATCTGGTTGCTCAAGTACACATATGGCTTGTTGGTCTGCAAGTTATTCCGCAGAAGGTCACGATTATGTATCTTGCGTAACTTGCTCAATAGTATCTGATAGGTCTAGAGATGGTCGCTATT
>SKIC01000234.1 GCA_007116685.1 Balneolales bacterium | reverse complement strand
TTTAATTTCAATCATGGTTCTTAGAGTAGTAAAATTGCTAACATGAAATCAGCAAGCAGTACATAAATACAACTTAAAACGGTGGCTTGTGTTGTGGCTTTACCAACGCCTTCAGCTCCGCCACTGGCATAATATCCTTTAAAACAGGATATGGATGTAATTACAAATCCAAAAACGATGGATTTCACCATCCCAAAGGATATATCCCACGGATTAAATACCCCCTGTGCACCAATCATAAAATCAGCAGCAGGCAATTCACCAGTAATAACTCCAGCCAAAACCCCACCGCCAATTCCTGCAGCAGATGCAGCTATGTAGATTACCGGAAACATCAAAATACCTGCTAAAACTCTGGGCATTACCAGAAATGTAACCGAATTAAATCCCATAGATTCCAGCGCATCAATCTGCTCACTGACCGACATAGTACCTAGTTCGGTTGCAATTCTAGCTCCAACACGGCCCGCCAAAACCAGAGCACTAATAACTGCTGCCAATTCAATCAATAGTGATTGGGCAACAATAGCTCCGATGGTAGATTTAGGAATATATGCCGCAACCAACTGATATGAAGTCTGAATGGTCATTACCGCTCCGGTAAAAAAGCCTGCCAAAAGTATAATTGGTAATGAATCGTAACCTGTTTTAACCATTTCAGCAAACAGATTTTTCCTGTACATGCCAAACTCTGTGCAAGAGCGCAGAGCTTCATACAATAACTTACAGTAGCGGCCTATGTCGATAAACAGTGTTGACAAAAGAAATACAGGGTTAAGACGTTATGCTTTTTTGGATTAGCATTAGCATGACTATATTGTGAGTGCCTAAAGTAATGAAATAATCACTTTAATATCTCCTACTGTGCGGAAATTCTTATTTCTAAGCCTTGTAATACTTTTTTTATTTACGCCCCTGTTTACTTTACAGGCTCAAATCTCAAATTTAGACGCAACCTACCGCTTTTTAAACATTCCAACGTCTCCAAGAACTGCTGCATTGGGTGGTAATCACGTTTCTCTTCCAAATTCCGACGTTTCACTTTTTCTTTTAAACCCGGCTTATTTAAGTGGAAACCATCATGGTCAGCTGGCTTTATCATACCTGAATCATCTGGCTGACGTAAATATGGGATTTGCTTCCGGCGCCTTTCATCATGATGAATTGGGTACATTTGGTATAGGATTTCGATTTGTTGGTTACGGAGAAATGATTCAAACCAATGCTATTGGTGAAGAATTAGGAACATTTACAGCCAATGATTTTGCGATGAATTTAGGGTATGCCAGGCAAATCCAGGATCAATTAACAGCTGGAGTGGCATTCCAATTTATTCACTCATCCTATCACACCTTTCGCTCAACCGGCTTAGCTATTTCGGCAGGTTTACATTATACATTTGATGATGAGCAAACTTGGGCTGGAGTGTCTTTTGGGAATTTAGGCAGGCAAGTAAACTATTTTGACGAACAACGAGAAGATTTACCCTTCGATCTTCGTACTTCTATAACCAGACAGTTAACCTACTTACCTTTACGGCTTTCTGCTACAGCACACTCTCTTACTCAGTGGGAAATGCCTTCTTTCAATGATGAACAAACTCCAAGATTTGCAGACCATCTATTTCGCCATCTCATAATTGGCGGTGAGTTTCTCTTCTCAGAGAATTTTCATGTCCGTCTGGGTTATAATCATTTTCTACATGAAGAATTACGCTCTGATGCGCGAATCGATCTTGGTGGCGCAAGTATTGGTGTCGGAATTCAACTAAGAGGATTTCAATTTGACATAAGCCGGAATTCATACAGTGACATTGGGCGTTTAACACAATTGGGAATTCAATATCAGCTTTAAAAAAAAGCCGTATCTTGCCCAATTCATAATTTATAAGTACTCATAGTTTTTATCTCAACAGTATGATTCGATACACTACGGCCGGAGAATCTCACGGACCAGAATTAGTAGGAATAGTTGAAGGTTTGCCAGCAGGAATTCCTATTGCTAAAGATGATTTTGCATTACAACTAGCTCGTCGGCAAAAAGGCTACGGTCGCGGCGGGAGAATGGCTTTCGAAAAAGATGTTCCGGAAATCTCTTCTGGTGTCAGGTTTGGAAAATCAATGGGAAGCCCAATCGCTTTAAAACTACCAAATCGTGCATATCATAAAGATAAAGACAACTGGCCTGTTGTAATGAATACTGAAGGTGACGGCGCAGATGTGGAGAAAATTACTTTACCACGACCCGGACATGCGGATTTAGTTGGAACTCAAAAGTATGGATTTGATGATATTCGACCGGTAATTGAACGCTCTAGTGCTCGTGAAACTGCAATGAGAGTTGCCTGCTGCGTACCTGCCAGGCAGTTATTAAAAGCGTTTGGAATTGAAATTGGTGGTCATGTATTGCGAATTGGGTCTGTAGGCTATGACAGCTGGGAAAGTGTTCGTGAGATTACCGAAACCTACATGGAAACAGGTGCCGAAAAGCTATACCAAACCGCTGATGAATCTGAAGTACGATGTCTGGATGCCAATCTCACAGAAGGTATGGTTGATGAAATCAAAAAATACCGCAAGGCTGGATCATCCCTGGGTGGTGTTTATGAAATTGTAGTTACCGGATTACCTGTCGGCCTAGGTTCATACACACATTGGGATCAAAAACTTGAGGGGCAATTAGCTCAGGCTGTATTGAGTACCCAAGCAATGAAAGGCGTTGAGATTGGTATGGGATTTGAATCCGGTAGCAAACCCGGCCATCAAGTGCACGACGAAATCACATGGGATGGAGAAAATTACAAAAGAGCTACTAATCGAGCCGGTGGATTGGAAGGCGGTATCACAACAGGGATGCCCTTAATAATCCGTGGGGTAATGAAGCCTATCCCTACAATGCTAAAGCCATTAAAAACGGTTGATATCAGCTCAAAAAAAATGGAAGACACCAGATACGAACGATCTGATGTGTGCGCTCTTCCAAGAGCGGTAGTTGTAATAGAAAACGTTATTGCTCCTGTTCTGGCTAATGCATTTTTGCGAAAATTCGGAGGAGATTCTCTTGACGAGATTAAAAAACATGTCTCAGCTCAGTAAGTACTTTGCACTTATTCTGCTTTTTTTGAGTGGATACCACATGAAATTATCAGCTCAGATTTCGGATACCGCCTACCCGGAATCTTTAGTTAGTGCAATTAGTGTTGAGGAACTTCGAAATACGATCTTTGAGTTAACCTCGCCTGCCTTAGAAGGTCGTGAGTTAGGTAGTGCCGGTAATATGAAGGCTGCAGATTGGCTTAAATACACATTTCGCCAAAAAAATATGACACCCCTTCCTGCACTAGGTAGTTTTTTTCATCATTTTCCTGTTAATAGATTTGAACCTGAGCAGGTTTTGTTACTTGTTAACCAAGATACGCTATTACTACACGAAGATTTCACACCTGCATATTTTAGTGCCAACACTTCCGGTTTCAAAGAGATTGAAATAGCAGACATTTCTTTTCATCACTACGAGGAAATGATGAATATTCATGAATTGGTCTATTTTGGACATGCTAATGAATACCAAGCAGTATTTTTAGTCACAGAAGAGTTTACAGGCACTTCGGGTTATAGGTATGAATACAAAATTGATTTACCGACTCGCGCTACAAAAACTTTTGAAAATACTTCTCAACCTCATGTGGAGTCAGTCACCTCTGAAATCCCTATAATTTTTATTAGTCCAGAGACTTATAATAAAATTCAGCATACGACTTCTATTGGATTATCAATTGAGTTAAAACCTGTTGAAAGACGTACTGCACAAAATATCATAGGGTATATCGGCCCTGAGTTTTTCGATGAAACTTCTACCCAATACGTACTGGTAACTTCACATTTTGACCACGAAGGGATGCATCCGGTCTCGGGTATTCCATTTTTTGGAGCTGTTGATAATGCTAGTGGAATAGCCGCAATGCTAGAAAGTATTAGGTTGCTTAATTTTGTATCATCGCGTTTAACTCATCCCATAGTTTTTATTGCGCAGAATGGGAGAAAACGAGATAATGCCGGTTTACAAAAGCTTTTGCGCGAGTATGGTCTTGTATACAACAACGTGATTTTACATTTAGAAATTGACTCTCCTTCATCTGCGCCTCGTGGACAGGATAACCCACCACTGGAAATTACTTTTCATAATCTCCCTGAGACTCATAAAGAATATCTTGGTGTTTTGGGAACTGCTTATGAATTGAGTTCATTTACGCAATCAACTGAGATTCCAAGTATATTTGCCCAGAAACACATAAAAGTAGGCGGTGGTTATTATCCATATCGTGATCGTATTCTTGATTCGCCGGATAAAGTAAACATGACCCAATTATACTATACTACTTTGTTCATAACTGAGTTATTATGGAATTACGCCACAATTTCATCTGAGTAAATGGCTAATATATGAGTATACATAACAGTAGAATTAACCAACTTTTGGCTTTTCTAGAGCAAGACGACAAAGATTCATTCACTCGTTTTGCCTTAGCTATGGAGTATTTGAAAGTCAAAGAAGTTGAAAAAGCCAGAAACTTATTTGAATACCTCATTAATAATGATCCAGAATATGTTGGCACTTATTATCATGCCGGCAAACTTTATGAGGAGCTGAATTTGTTGGATTTGGCAATTCAAACATATTCTAAAGGAATAACGATATCCCGAAATTTAAATGAATTACATACAGCTAATGAATTACAACAAGCTCTAGATGATTTGAATTTATGATTACTCCTCAAAAACCTATTTTCCTAATTTTGATAGCGGTACTATCTTTTTTGGTTCTTTTTACAATAGAACTAGAAGCACAAGATAAATCACATACTGTTAGAACCGGCGAAACATTGTTTGCAATTTCGAGAATGTATGATGTCTCTGTTGAAGATATTCGAAAATGGAACAATCTGAGAGATAATCAATTATCCATTGGTCAAGTTCTCATCATCAAACAGGAAGAGGAGAGCGTAGAAAAATCTTCCTTCAAAAGTCATAGAGTTCAACCTGGCGAAACGCTATTTTCTATATCCAGAACGTATGATGTAAGTGTTCAGGATATAATGCTCTGGAATAATATGAGCAATACTTCGCTTTCTGTTGGCCAGGTATTAATGATACAAGGTCAAAGTTCAGATTCAGATTTAGTCGATACAATTGAATCAACTACTGAAATTGATGAGGCAAATGAAACACAAAGAGTTGACACCGTAGCGGGTAGGTTTGTTAGAGAAGCCGGTGATTCACATTTTTATATTGTTGAGCCTGGAGATACTATGTTTAGAATTGCCAGAAGGCACAATATGACCGTCTCTGAACTTCAGGATTTAAACAATAAAACCAATACATCCTTAGAAATAGGAGATCGGTTATTGGTTCGGGCTTTTAGAGTACCACCATCCATTGCTAATGAGCCATTACGAACAACTCCACAAGGTGCTTTTTTAGCTCATACATTGGAAGATGATGAATCAATCAGAGATCTTCTTGGTCATTTCAGGATGGATATTCCAGAGTTTTTAGCCTTAAACCCTGATAAAGATATTAATGATGTACGCTCGGGGGATAGGGTTGTATTATTGGCTCCTAGTAATGTAATTAATCCGAATCCTTATCGAATTAGAACTCAAAGGGCGGGCATAGAGGAAATATCTTTAAGCTTTTATTCTGACGAAGATACTGGCAGAACTCTTACAAGTGGAGAACTTTATAATCCTAATCAGTTAAGTGCTGCACATCCATCCCTACCCCTAGGCAGTGTTGTTTATGTAGAAAACCCTATCAATGGAATTGGATTGTATTTATTAGTTAATGACAGAAATATTGATCAAAGTCTACGCATATCTCATGCAGCTGCTTCTTACTTAGAAATTTATTTAGAATCAGCTATAAGCTCTCTCATTATTTATAGAAATTAAAAAGCCAAACACCTATAAAGCATTTGGCTTTTCAACACTCTTATAAATTCATTGACTTTAAAAATAATTTAAAAGTCAGCATCATCTTCTTGTGGCATCTCTTGGCCACTCATTCTTCTTCTCATTTCTTCCGTTATTTCAAATAGCCCATTTGTAAAGTGTCCTCTACCACTATCTTCCCACCAGCTTGGAGGCTGCCCATAAAGAAATGTAAAAGTTAAGTCGTTATATCGATTTAATAAAGTGGCTTCCAGAGCTTCCATATCGTGACCAAAATCTGCTGCATTTTCAGCAATCACGTTATTACTTTCAGAGTAAAACTTATAGCTATACTGGAATAATGTGATTAGGTCAAAGAATGGAATCATGTTGTTTTCACCACTAAATTGAACCCCACTATCAACCAAGAATTGGATAGTGCGAGAGTCCGTTAAATCAATGAACAATCCTAACCCAGCATCAAACCTTGCATAAAACCCATCTAGAAGATTATCAGGGTTTATAATTTGCTCAGAATCCCAAAAGGCATTTCCTAGTAGTAATGCTCTTGGAATAATTACAAAACCAGTTTCGTCCACATGGAGAACTAATTCAAGTTCATACATTGTAAAAACAGAAAAGTCCTGAACTAGTCGTTCTATTCCATTAACGGTTTGAGCATTGGGTCGAAGTTCAAATTGAACAAATCCAGATAAATCATCATAAACTCTAGGACCGCCTCTGTGGATTTGAGTAAAGTTATCACTTGGATCAAATACATCTAGTAAAGCTACTGAAAGGGTATCTAATAAATCTTGGTATGTGACTCTTGTACCGGCATTAAAAATACCTCTTTCACCTCTTTGTGTACTTTCTCGCACAGTATGCACATCTATTCTTCCAGAACTTGCAGCCGATTGTAGGGAATCACGTAACACCATCCAAAAGTTTGATGCCACTAATTGAAACTGAATAAACTCAGGTCTTGCCTCTATTTCATTTGTACCTCTCTGAGTAAGATCAAAAAGCATTGTTTCATTAAAAGGATCAATATCCTCCATGATACCTCGCACACGGATTGTCTTCTGCCAGTTAACTCCTTGGCTAAACTGCGGTGTTTGAGCTTTCAATTCTTGTTTTTCTGGTACAATGTGTAGTATCAGAAAAACTGAAAGTATTGTAATTAATAAAGGATATTTGATAACCATTTTAATATTAACGTGCTGCAAATGAGAAAGCAGTAGTAACAAGCTCTGGGTCTATAGGAATTGCACGGTTTTGGAAATTTACTCTCTCCAATCCCTGCACAAAAATCTGCACACCATCTCCACGAACGTCTTGAATAAATTGTCTGAGATTTATTTCGTAAACGTCTTCACCAGTTGCTCGACTTCTGTTTTGATTATATAAACTACGCAACTGTTGTGCAGTTAAATCTACAGTAGTTGGTGGTAAGCCTCTTCGGGTAAGGCGGATTCTTAAACCATTAATTCTATAATTTGCATCATCAGGGAATGCTTGAGCATAAGTGTCATCAGGACGTACAATTATTTCAAATGGTTGCAATGGGTTAACTGTTTGCTCACCTGTTAAGAGTTGAGTGTCGCCAGATCTTCTAACACCTACTATTGGCGGTGGTGCCGGACGAACTCTGAAGCCTCTTTCACCAACTGCTCTAAGTTCACCATCAGGTGCTTGGTATGAAACAAATACAACAGTAGTATCACCAGTTGGAGTCCAGGTTAGTGTAGAGCCGCTAGCTGTTTCTCCTGTAGATCGGTCTCTGAGCCTGATAGCATTTTCTGGAATTCCTTGTACCGAGAAATTCAATGAATTTCTAGAGTCTGCATATAGCATAGGTGGAACATTACTTTGGACAGAAATAATAGGACGAAATACTGAAAATGTTCCTTCTACAATATTAGAATATTCTTCTCCATCTACGGTTTCTCCAACTACAGTAGCACGATAGGTAAATTCTCTTAGCGTTTCACTACTCGGAACTCCGTCAAAAGCAGTTTGTGTATTGAATCTAATTTGACCAGAGGCTTCATCAAAGAACATTCCTGGTGGCGACACTGATTCATCAATAAAAACCGATGGTTGAAAAGCAAGCTTATCCTTTGATCCAGATCCTTCCTCTTCATCTCCATCAATAGCAGCTCCCATTTGTCTACCAAGTTGCTGTACTGGTCGAATTTCATAGAAGATTGGTGCAATAAAGTCAGCCCCTAAAGGAATTGTACGTTCTTGAGGTACTGCATGGGGTATAAGACTATCCGATGTAAGGATAAGCGATCCAGCCTCTAATTTATATGTTGACATAGCATATAAAAGAATCGGCAGGTATAACGCTGTCATTACATTCAGTCGCATTCCAACTGCGCCTTTTGCTCCTCCAGCCATAGATTAACTCCTAATTAAATTATTTTGAGAATAGATATTATTAATTGTTTGCCGAGTTAAAACGCTTGAATCGACCAGCCAGTTTCTTCATTTCTTCTTGGAAATTATTCAGCTCATCTCCTGCCATTTCAAGTCTGTCGGATACATTGCTTGCGTTTTCAGAAATGTTTCCTGTGCTTAGGTTTTCAAACTGTTTGAGACTATCACTAGCTACTTTAATTCGATCTGAAAAGTCTGCCAAAGATGAAGCTATATCCTGAATTCTGGCATTTACTTCATTTGTTTCTACTAGTAAACCTCTCGTTTTTTCAACATCCTCTACAAGAAGATTAGTAATATCAGCAAGCTTACCATCTATTTGGTTTGCAACTTTCTCCTCAATAATCTCCTTTAACGACTCAGGAAGTTCCATATTGACTATTACGCCACCATCACTAACGCCAGGTAATGATGCTTGCTCAGCTTCTTCGTCGTCGATATCATCCATTTCATCAGGATAAACCTCAATTACGCCCTCGCCTTTCAGAAAACCCATAATGATAAATACGGCTACCTCACCAAGAAACCCAATAGGCATAAAGATTTGAAACATTAACTCTGCCGTATCTTCATCCATCAAACCCCAGAAAGGAGAGGGTTCCCACAATTTAAGTAGTACACCAAAAATCGCTAGTGCACCAAAGAAACCAATAAAAAACTGATCCCATTTAAATTTCTGGTATGTATAAACAATGGGAAGATTCTTCGGTCGGTACTTTTCGTATAAATCGCCTGCCATTTAAGTCACCTCAAGATTGGTTAAGAAAATTAGTGGAGTTGGAATTCGATATTTTAATAAAAGCGTTAAACAGAATAAAGTTTTTTTATTGACCATACCGTCGAGTTATACTTCTGGCGGCTCTGAAACCAACCATAGGCGTACCCAAGTTTTTGTGTTGGAAGTTTCTAACCCCAACGCCAAGAAAGAATTCTGTTGATTGCCAAGAACCTCCGCGGTGTACCTTGCGAGGCTCATTTATATTAACGTAAGATGGAGAAACAAAATTGGCTGTTCCAACATTTTGCAGTACTGAATAACTTGGGTTGTATGAATCAAGAACCCATTCTGATACGTTACCAGCCATATTGTATAAACCGAAATCATTCGGTAGAAAAGCGTCAACAGGCGCCATTATTGCATAGCCATCTTTATCATAAACACCACGTTCCTGCATAAAGTTAGCGCGATATTCACCTGTTTTAGTTTGTACATCCAGCCCATCCCAAGGGAAAATTCGACCACTCACACCAGATCTGGCTGCATATTCCCACTCAGATTCAGTCACCATTCGCTTGTCTGCCCAAGCTGTGAATAGTCTAGCCTGATACCAGTTAACATTAACTACTGGATAGTTATCATAAAATGGGTCATAGAAGTAAATATCCCAAGGCACTACATCATTAAGACCAAATCTAACCCATTGGGTACTATCTGGTAGCAAATCCATAGGGTCATCCAGACGCGGTGGGTCGATGTGTTGTCTGTAATCCGAAAGTTCTGCTCTCCTTAACAACTCGTCCCATTC
>SKIC01000256.1 GCA_007116685.1 Balneolales bacterium | reverse complement strand
CCATCCCAGAGTAATCGAAAAACAGTTTCAGAATAAAAAATCGGAAGAGGGAGTATGGTAAGATGGAGCAGACCTGCTGAAATTATAAAAGCAGATTTAGAAAAATCGCAATCTTTGCTTAGTTGTCCCGCATAAATGAAACTTGCTGATACCGCCAAAAGCACCAATGAGAGAAGAGCAATTGCAAAAGGTGGGTTGTGTTGAAAAAGTAGAAATACAGTTACAAAACCGGCAGCCATAACGGCCAGAGCAATCTGTACTCTGGTGGAATTTATCATTTCTCAGGTCGTTGAAATTCTATGCGTATTTCGTTGCCTTGTTCATTATAAGATACATTGTCTGCGTATTCTTTCATCAGATAAACCCCTCTTCCACTGGGTTTGAGCAAGTTTTCTGGTGCCAGAGGATCGGGCACATCCGCAGGATTAAATCCCGGGCCTTCGTCTCGAACACTTATTTTGAGAAGTTCGGCAGTGATTTCAACAGCTATATGCACCGACATGGATTCGTCAAAATTTGACCCATGCTTGATGGCGTTGGAACAGGCCTCGCTTAAAACCAGCGAAAAACCGTTTCCCAAGTCTTCGCCAATGTTATGTTCCTTGATGATTTTTTCGGTCAAATCCTGAATATTCTCAAGTTCGTCGAATGAGGCTGAAATAGTAAGAGTGTATTTTTTTTGCATGGCTTAATAAAAAAAATACCCCGAAGCCTTACAATAGTTTAATTGAAAAAACTTCGGGGTAGAATGAATTTACGAATTATCCGTAAATACCACGCAATCTGAGAGTATTAGATACTTTCTGGATGGCGTAAACATACGCTGCCTGGCGCAGAGTAATATTATATTTCTCTTTTTCATCGTAGAGAAGCTGGAAGGCATCGCGCATCATTCTATTCAAACGACGGTTAACGCGTTCTTCCGTCCAGAAATATCCTTGACGATCCTGGACCCACTCAAAGTAGGAGACCGTTACACCACCGGCGTTGGCAAGAATATCCGGAATAACCAGAATGCCGGCATCATCAAGAATAGAATCGGCAGATGCAGTTACGGGGCCGTTAGCTCCTTCTGCAATGATTTTCGCCTTAATGTTAGCAGCATTTTTTCTATCAATTTGGTCTTCTTTTGCAGCCGGAATCAATACATCGCAATCCAACTCAAGGAGTTCGGCATTGGTGATTTTGTCACCGTCTGTAAATCCTTCAAGTGTTCCGCTATTTTTCTCAACATAGGCGATGGCTTCAGGGATATTGATTCCTTTTTTGTTGTAATAAGCGCCGCTTACGTCAGAGATAGCGATGATTTTGGCGCCTTGCTCGTACATCAATTTAGCAGAAATGGAACCTACATTACCAAAACCCTGTATGGCTACAGAAGTTTTACCCGGCATGATTCCCATTTTATTCAGAGCGGCTAAGGTTACGGTTACAACACCTCGTCCGGTTGCTTCTTTACGACCTCTGGAACCACCAAGGATAATTGGCTTTCCGGTTACAACAGCCGTTTCGGTTTGGCGAGAGTGCATGCTGTAGGTATCCATAATCCAAGCCATTACCTGCTCATTAGTTCCCATATCGGGAGCGGGAATATCTTGGTCAGGTCCGAAAACATCCAGCATTTCAGAAGTGTATCGTCGGGTTACATGCTCTAGTTCGCGTTGCGACATTTCGCGTGGATTACAACGAACACCACCTTTTGCTCCACCAAAAGGTACGTTTACAACAGCACATTTCCAGGTCATCCACGCGGCAAGTGCTTTTACTTCATCAATATTAACATCGGGGGCAAATCGCAATCCACCTTTAGATGGTCCGAGTACGTTATCGTGAACTACCCGGTAACCCTCATAAACTTTAATCTGTCCATCATCAGAAACTATGGGGATAGAAACGGTAACCTGTTTTACAGGGCTGGCTAAATAATTGAACATCCCTTCATCCAATTCCAGTAGTTCGGCCGCGAAGCGAAAACGCTCCATCATAGACTCAAAGGGGGAGTCTTTGTCGAGTTTAGGACCGGGTTCTTTATAATAGGGTGTATTAAATACGTCTTTATTGTAAGGCATTGACTTATAAAATTAAACGGTGAGACATATCATGTAAAAACTGCGTCAAATATAGGCAGACTTCTTATCATTGAATAGAACTTTTTTATCAAATTTTGGATTCTGGAACCCCTTTTTTGAATAGCAGAGATAAGTTTTTTGATAAAGAACTTTCGTCATGTCTTACCACGATAAATTCGTATCTTTAGGGCTGTCAATAAATCAGTTTAAGCATGAATAATCGCAATAATCGCAGAAAAATCAGGGAACTTGTTCTACAGGCCATTTATGCCACAGAGATTGGTGAGCATACGGCTGAGCATGTAATCAACACCGTACTAAAACCCAAAATCGAGAAAAAAGATAAAGATTGGGATTTTGTAGAACGTCTTTACTTGCGATGTATCAATTCGCGTGAGGTTGCTGACGAATATATTGGTAAGCATATTCAGAATTGGGAAATCAACAGATTGGCCAATATGGATAGAATGGTGATGAGAATTGCCATTTGTGAGCTCTTATATTTTGAGGATATCCCCCCAAAAGTAAGCAT
>SKIC01000170.1 GCA_007116685.1 Balneolales bacterium | reverse complement strand
TAACTATCGCCTGGCTCGTGCAGAAAAAGAACTCACTTACGCCAGTCGTTTTGATCATGTCGTTGTAAACGATTCGCTTGAAAAAGCCGTACATGAAACTCTGAACCTGGTTACCGACTTTATTCATTAATCTTATTACCATGCCCATTCGCACAATTAACGTTGAAAAGCTTCAGGAAGTTACCGGCAACATTTACGAGTCAATCGTAATTATGTCTAAACGTGCCCGTCAGATTTCTGCTCAGGAAAAACTCGAACTGAACGACAAACTTCAGTACTTCGAAGGTTTTGAAGACGACGATGAGTTTCAATTCAACGAAGAACAAGAGCGAATTTCCAAAGAGTTCGAAAAACGCCCACATGCTACACAAAGAGCTCTTGTAGAAATCGACAATGACAAAGTTTACTATCGCAAACCAGAAGCTGGTAGTAAATTTTAAATATGCTTTCCGGTAAACGCATCATATTAGGCGTTACTGGTGGTATTGCCGCTTATAAAGCGGTTCAATTATTGCGTGATTTTCAAAAAGCGGGTGCAGAGGTTCGGGTTATTATGACCCCCGATGCCACCCGCTTTGTTGGTTCTGACACTTTTGCAGCACTGAGCCGTAACGACGTTCCTATTCATATCTTCCCTGAAAACCATAGTGGTTCCAGTGAAACATGGGTGAAGCATATTCAATGGGCTGAATGGGCTGATTTAATGCTTATTGCACCATGTACGGCAAACACGCTGGCTAAAATTGTACATGGCTTTTCTGACAATATGCTCACCGCAGCCGTTCTTGCAGCCCGTTGCCCTGTATATATTTGCCCAACTATGGATGGAGAAATGTACCATGCTCCCTCTACCAAACGGAATCTGCAACTTGCTGAGGATATGAATTTCCGTATCATCCCACCCGAAAGTGGTTATCTGGCAAGTGGACTTAATGATACTGGCAGATTACCCGACGCTGACACAATTTTTTCTCACCTTTTTCCGAATCAGTCCTCTCTCCCACTTGCTAACAAAAAAGTTCTAATCACTACTGGTCCAACGCGAGAGTTTATAGACCCGGTAAGATTTATTTCCAATCCCAGCTCAGGGAAAATGGGAATTGCGATGGCTAAAGCAGCTAAAGCATTAGGTGCCGATGTAATCTTGCTTCATGGACCTATCACAGAAAAGATTCCTCATGACGTGACAGCGCTGCCTTTTGAGTCTGCTGATGATTTATTTGCATTGGTTCAGAAGCATGGTCCAAATTGTGATGTAGCCATCATGGCTGCTGCTGTAGCAGATTACAAGCCGCAAGAAAAAGCCCTCTCTAAAATAAAAAAAGGAGATGCTGAAAAGACTTTGTTCTTCACTCGTACGCCCGATAGTTTGCAGTGGCTGGGAGAAAACAAAAAAGCCAAGCAAATATTAATCGGCTTTGCGATGGAAACCGATAATCTTGAAGAACATGCACGCGAAAAAATTGGTCGGAAAAAACTGGACTGGGTTGTTGGTAATACTTTAAATGCACAAGATTCCGGCTTTCAGCACGACACTAACCGTGTTTTACTGTTGTCTTCAAAAGATGAAAAATTCAGTTTTGAAGGTTTGAAGACAGAGGTCGCAAAAAAGGTTTTAGAAACCATTTTTCAAGCTTAGCCCTCCGCAAAACATCTAGATTGTTACGTTTTCATTTAATCACATTTGAAAGAAAATGACTTTACTTTTTAGGTAATTATCTGAAAAGTATAAGTGGAATACTTAAACAAAAATCCGATATTTCTATACGTTTTCAGCTATTGCTTCAAATAGCAACTTTCTCCATTAATCAATTTCGATGCAAAAAGTTTTTCATTCTTACGAGCAAATACATGAACGATTAAATCAGTTTTTTGAAGAAGATTTAAACGATGGTTTAAAGCTATTTCGCTCTGAATTAACAGAAGACCTACGCAAAGAGCTAAGCGAGTTGCGTACGGAACTCTTCAAGATAAAAAAAGACGATCCGAATCGATATGAGCTGATACTCAAGCGGCTTAATTATTTAGTAAGAGTTATTTCTAATAAAATTCCCCAGAAAGTCACCCAAAAATGGACTAAATGGGTAATAGAAAAAACTGAAGAATTACCTGAACAGTTTTTCGTAAAACAAACAGAAGATCGATTTATTGGCCAAGAAGAAGACTCTTTTTTATTAAAAGCTAAAAAGAGTATCAAGAAAACTGTTTTTAGTTTATCTAAACTTATAAAGGGCAAGGATTACCGATGGGAACAACGTATTCCTTTCAGAGCAGTAATTCAATATAGCCTTCTTGCGGATAGTAATACCTATCGCGATTCAGTGACTTTCGAGTATTCGCGTATCGCCAAAGCCCTGATGGTGCTTTTACAAGAAATAAAAGAGGAGATTCAAGAAGAACTAAATGAAGAGACAAATAATGACATTTCGGAAGAACAGAAAAATGATGCTTCGGTAAATCCTTATCGTATAAACATCATTTCTGAAATTGAAACCTACATTACAGAAGCTCTCAAACTTATTTCCGACTTTCAGGATGCCTCCTATAAAGAAAATCCCACTCTGATAGAAAGTCATGCCAACATAGTTGAGAATCTATTTAAGGCAGGTACAATAGAATTCCCAAATAAGAAACTTCGCCCGAAAAAACTCAACTCTCAAATTGAGAGCAGTGCAAAGCAAACAGAAAAGGCACTAACGAGATGGGAAGATTATCTGGATTCACAAATTGCTGACTTTCGCATTCAGCTTGAAATGGGCGATTTTGGAGCTGAATTAGAAGATGGTGAAAATAAGCTTCTGGAAGAAACGCATAACTTTTTCCGTGATATATGCTATATACCAACCGAAAATGGTATTCGCATTTTAAAAGAGATTATCTCACATCTGGAGGAACAGAAAAGTGAGAAAAAATCTCTTCGCGAAATTGAAAGCATGCGTAACAAACTCCAAACAGAGTTTATGGAGCAATCGCTCTACATCATGCAAAATGAGGATGCTCAGCGAGATTTAACTTCTGGTATTCAGCGAATTTTGAGTGATATAGAGTTAAGCTTGAATAATTTCAGTGAAGAATTACTTTTGGCCGAAACACGCTCATTTAATTTGCCAATTCCGGAAGTTACTACCGATGATTTCAAGTGGCGCAAAATAGCTTCTCGATTTATCAAAAGTGAAGCGATTTCTCTTATTCGTCCTGAACAGCAAAATTTTGAAGCTTTCATTAAAGAGCAACTCACCGACATCGAAGAAGCAGCCCAGATTGTGGATGTAAATCTTCAAGCAGCTGTTACAACAGAAGATTATGAGGGCGAAGAGACCCCATTAGAAATTGCGGTTTCCGGTTTAAAAAGAGCTATCATTGCACTTGAAAAATCGATAAAGGATATTCGCGAAAAACAAAATGAGTACGAATTTCTAATCAAGGAAAAACTCAAAGATTCGTTCCAACGTCTTGCCGTTTTGATGTTACAAAGACGCTATGACGAATTTGAATTAAGAGATAAGGCTCTTATAGCTAAAGAAACCGCTTTAGGGTGGAAAGAGAGACTCATCAGATGGTATGCTTCTTTTGAAGATAAACTTGAGGTACTATGGAGATACAGTAAAGGCAAATTTCGAGAGTTATATCATCCGATAGCATACTTTCTTGGCTTCAAATCCCAAAAAGAAACTTCTGTCAAGGCAAGGCAAGACCTAACTGAATTTCTAATTACAAACAAATCAGTTACCAATAAACTCCCTTTCATTTATCAGCGGCTTTTCCGACGGGCATTTGTAATTGATAAACGGTTTTATATAGATGGAAATGATAATATCACACATTTGGAAAAAGGCTATCAACAGTGGGTGAATAAAGTACCTTGGACGATGGCTGTAGTTGGCCAAAAAGGTAGTGGAAAAAGCATTTTGTTACATTTCTTCAAAGAGCATGAGACTATCAAAGACGATGTTGTTCATATCAATATAGAACGAACAACCTACAGGCCTAAAGAGCTATTGAAAACGATTTCTAAATCTCTTGGCTTTGCAGAAACTGACAATGTTGATGAACTCATTCAAAAAATAGAACGCAGTAAAAAACAGAGAGTTGTAATTTTTGAAGGCTTGCAAAATTGCTACCTAAGAAATGTGAATGGATTTGAAGCAATACGTCAGTTTTGGGTTTTATTATCGCAAACTTCTACAAAGTTATTTTGGGTTGTTACGTGCAGTAGTAATGCCTGGTACTTTTTTATTAAAATGTTCGATGCGGATCAGTTTTTTTCACAAGTTTTGAGAACTGACAGTTTGTCTAATCGAGATATTCAGGACGGCATCATGCTACGACATAAAGCTACAGGATATGATTTAGTTTTCGAGCCTTCTGCTGAAACTACAAAGACAAGAGCATATCGAAAACTACTTGGTAATGAAGAAGAAATTCAGGAATACTTGGAAAAAGAGTATTTCAATAAGTTATCTGAAGTATCTAAAGGAAATTTCAGTATCGCCATGATTTTCTGGGTTAATTCTATCAAGGAAGTAACAGATAGCGCCATTGTATTTAATCCAATTGAAGTTGCCGATATAGATATGCTTGAAATACCATCGCGCGATATTTTGTTTGCTCTTGCAAGCCTGATACGCCACGATACGCTAACTATCGAAGAAATGGCATTATCTACGCATCAGCCGGTATCAGAAAGTAAGTTAATTCTTGGACGATTGGCCTCTAAAGGATTGATAATCAAAACGAGTAACGGTTATACAATTAACCACTTGGTGTACCGCCAAATCGTTCAATTATTAAACAGCCGTAACATTTTGCACTAAGTATATGAAAGCAATTTTATCACTTTATATCACAATCGCGTTTAGTCTATTGTTGTTTTTATCCTTTCCCGGAGCAGTAGCAGCACAAAATGTAGCTGACACTTTGGAAATCGAGCAATCAGATGTTGAAGACAATAATGAGATAACTGCTGAAGAAAATAATGAGCAAGATGATGTAGAAGAGGCTGAGTCTGAAGAAAAAGATCAGAGCGAGGAAAGTGAGGCTGAGCTCAATGAATTAAGACAGCTTATTTCTTTTACGAAAATCTTTTTAGCATTATTTATTCTGGTAACAGCCTGGTTTGTAAATGGCTTATTCATTCGGGTTTTGGATAACATATCTGAACGTGCAACGACTTACAGGCTATTTATTAAACGACTGACGCCCATTCTGCGAATTCTCATCTGGACTTTCGCCATTTACATTGTAATAGCGGGTATAATCTCTCCTCCTTTTGAAACAGTAATTGCTATTACGGCTTCGTTTGGTATAGCTGTTGGTTTTGCATCTCAGGATATTTTGAGGAATATTTTTGGGGGAATCATGATAATTCTAGATCGCCCCTTTCAAGTAGGTGATAAAATTCAGGTCGGGGAGCATTACGGAGAAGTAAAAAGTGTGGGGATCAGAAGTTGCCTCATAGAAACGCCGGATGATAATACCGTAGCTATTCCAAACGGAGAACTCATGAACCGGGCTGTTTCAAATGCAAATTCCAGCGCATTGGATTGTCAGGTTGTTTCAGAGATATTTATACCGGCTTCTTCTGATATCAGTCTGGCCAAGGATATAGCCCGGCGTGCAGTTTTCTCTTCTCCATACCTTTACCTGAATAAACCGGTTGTAATTATTGCACTAAACGAAATCAGGGACAGACATTATGTAGTGAAATTAAGAGTTAAGGCCTACGTACTGGATATTCGATACGAATTCTTGTTCAAAAGCGACGTCACAGAAATGATTGTCAATGAATTGAATGAACATAAAATCATTCCTATTACTGATTTGGAAAAAGTATCTGATTCTTAATTTGAGGCTAATTTATTGATGTTGTAATTATAAATTGATCTCAAAATTAGTAACAAAGCAATAATTTCAATCAACCACCACCCCATCAAACGAGCCTATTGCCTTCCTAACCTCTGGCGCTACTTTGGTTCCGTACAATTCTATACTCTTCATCATGTCTTTGTGTGGAACAGAACCCACACCCATCTGGATCAAGAAGCGGGAATGCCCCAATATTTCGTGTTGATATAAAATTTTATCCACAATTTCTGAGGGACTACCCACGAAGTTTGCCCCCTGCTTTTCGCAGGATGCATCAAATTGAGCGCGACTCATTGGGGGCCAGCCCCGTTCTCTGCCGATTTTATCCATCACAGCTTTAAAAGCCGGAAATGCCATGTCTCTGGCCTTTTTAGAATCCTCAGCTATCAATCCATGGGAATTCACACTTACCGGCTGTATTTCTGTTTGATGCTCATTCGCTCCTCGCCTGTGGAGTTCAACAAAAGCACGGAATTGAGCCGGATTTCCACCAATAATTGCCATCGCCATAGGAATACCAAGAGCACCGGCTCTGTAGGCAGATTCGGGCGTTCCGCCAACGGCAATCCAAACCGGCAATTTTTCCTGAACAGGTCTTGGATAAACCCCTCGATTTTGAATGGATTGTGTATGCTTGCCTTTCCAGCTCACTACTTCGTTTTGCTGAAGATGCAAGAGCATTTGCATTTTCTCAGTGAAGAGATCGCTGTAATCATTCAAATCATAACCGAAAAGAGGAAAAGATTCTATAAATGAGCCTCTTCCAATCATGATTTCAGCACGACCACCGGAAAGCAAATCCAAAGTTGAAAACTGCTGAAATACACGAACTGGATCATCGGAACTCAATACATTAACAGCGCTGGTCAGTCTGATATTTTTTGTGCGTTGAGAGGCAGCCGCCAACAAAACAGCAGGAGCTGAAGCCACATATTCTTCTCGGTGATGCTCGCCAATTCCATACACATCCAAACCAACTTCATCAGCCAATTGCACTTCTTCCATGAGCTGTGTTAGACGCTGCTGCGGAGATACTGGCTTACCTGTTTCTGCAAGCGGTGTGTTTTCAACAAATGTATAAATACCTAATTCCATATCCGTTTATTTGTAGTGATTTCTAATTTATTTATAGGCCAAAATGCGAAATTAGCTCAATCCATTCATGAGAAATATCCGGTTTACTGATTAATTATTCTGGTTTAATAAAAATTGGTATCTCACTAAATACCAAAAGATTTGCATGAATCGTTTATTCGATAAAAACAAAACCATGCTAGCTTCCTTTTTGTTTTTATTACCTTTGACAGTGAGTCTCGAGCTAAATCTTACCGAGGCTCCATTCCCTTTTTCTATTCCAGCCAATGATTTCGTCATTACGGATGATGGTACAAAATATCTTGCCACAACCAGAGGAATTTATAGAAATACGAATGGAAGCTGGCAGAGAATTCCATCCGACAGAAGATTTCAATACTACGCCCGTAGTTTACATTGGCACACAAATTCAGGACTCATCTACTGGGGTGGGCTTCATGATTTTGGAGTTATCCAATATGGTGATGACAATAAACCTATAGCAAAATCCTTCATTAGGCAGGTTCATCCGGATTTACAACGATCCGGTTATGTAAGCCATATTGCTGCTACGGATAACCTGATATTCTTCCTAACTCCTTCCAGAATTTTTCTTTTTAAAGATCAAAAATGGGAAATAATACGAGCTCAAAATAGTTTTTCAGGTCTGTATCAAGTGCAAGAAAATATATTTGTGGTTGATCGCTCGGCAGGAATTATGCAATGGCGTAATAATCGCTTTGAGCCAGTTAACGAATTGCGAAGTTTACGAAATCATCAGATCAGGTCTATGGTGGCCCATAATGATAAGATCATACTAATTGCAACTTTGGCAAATGGGCTTTGGAAGTATGATGTAAGCAGCGCCACTCTCCAATCTGTTGAATTTTATATAGAGGGGGATGTAACTCACCATAGAATTCATAATTTGAGATCGAAAATCGTAGATAGTCAAATCTACTTTTATCTGTATCTGATTAATTACGGAGTTTTGATACTTGATGAGAATTTAATCACAGTTGGCAGGTTACCTGTCGAACCGGGCATGCGGAACACAGCTTTAATGAGTCTGTTTTGGAACACGATAAACAGATCATAGAAAAACGGCTTACTCAAAACTCTCGAAATTCCAGCCTGTCAAGATTTCAACCGGGATTTCCATCACATCTGATAATCCATCCGTATGATTTCCTGTAATTTGGTTCTTGAAATACTGAATGGAGTGCAATAAATAATCCGCACCGGTATCAACCGATTCCAACATTAAATAAATCTGGAATAATCGAATAGTTCGCTTGGCTAAATATTTAAAAGATACTTCAAGTTCCTCCTGAGGTAGCTTCCTGATTTTGCGATACTGCTCTAAAATACTCTGTGCTTCGGCTTTTAGTACGGGCTCATCCACGTAGGCAAGTTCAAGTTTTTCGATTTCTTTAATCAAGGCTTTTAGAGCATCGGTTTTCATCACACTGCGAAGCATATCCAGGATAATCACGTTTCCAGAGCCTTCCCAAATGGGTAGTACATTCACATCCCGAAGAAGTTTTGGCATGATTTGATCTTCTATGTATCCGATTCCGCCCATCAACTCCATGCTTTCTCTCACGAGATAAACTGCGGTATCGGCACTCCACCACTTCGCCATAGGAGTAAGTAAGCGCAACAATTCTGATTCGTGTTCATCTCCTTCTTCTGCTCTATCCATGGCCAAAACAGTTCTCATTACAAGGTGGAAATTTGCGTTATGCAAAGCTGATAATTCCCAGAGTTTTTCTCTGTATAAGGGATGATCACACAGTAGCTTCCCAAAGGCCATGCGATTTATAGAAAACTCCATAGCCTCTGTTAAAGCTCTTCGGGTTCCAGCTAATGCCGCTATAGAATTATACACGCGGGATATATTAATCATATCCAGCATCACTTTGAGCCCCTCGTTTTCATCGCCCAGAAGCGTGCCCTCGGTATCGGTTAGGAGGCATTCTGCAGATGCCATGGAACGAACTCCAAGTTTGTCTTTCAGACGAATGATTTCAATAGGATTGCGAGAGCCGTTTTTGAGATATTTCTCCATCATGAAAACACTCAAACCTCTGGTTCGGCTATCCGGTTCTCCTGTACGCGCAAGAATCATGGCGATATCGGCATTAACATTACTGCAAAACCACTTCTCTCCATTAAGAACCCATTGGTTATCCCGTTTCATGGCTGTTACGAGATTATTCCCGATGTCTGAGCCGCCTGATTTCTCGGTGAGATACATGGCTCCGGTGGTCAATTTGCGTCCATCTAATTCGGCAAAACCGGGCATTAATCTGGCTTTGTCTTTTTCAGTGGCATATTTGTCAATCAAAACTGCTGTGCCATCGGTCATACAAAGTGGACAGTATTGTCCCATTTCGCTCATCGCATAAATATATCCGCTAATGAAGCCGAGTAGATTTCTCTTACCAGCAAAACGTTTTCTCAGAACAGGTTCCCATTTTAGACGAATCATTTCAGACTCAGCGGCAATATCCATCAATTCCCAATATGCATTGTGGAACTCAACTTCGTTGACATCATCGCCCCAGGCATCACGTTTATTTAATTCCGGGCCGTGCTTATCTGCCAAAAGAGAAAGGTGATTCATTTTCCCTGCAGCCAAATATCCTAGATGCTTCCACCTGCCTCCCATGTACGTAAAGGCATCATTATCAACGTAGCGGAAAATATAATCTACGAGCAGTTTATCGCTTAAAAAATAATTGCTGCTGGCTTTTCGATCTTTGAACTGGACTCTGTTTTCTCTCATCACCTAATCTCCATAATTATAAAGCGTTTTGGCAATTTAATGAGAATTTTGAATATCACAAGTTTTCAGATAGTGCGGGAGGTGATTTTGAGGGTGGTTGGTGTTTTTTTATAAATTTTGGTTGATACCTGACACACCCTGAAAACTATATATATTATTGATATGTTTAAACTTATATGTATTTTCACTTACTTCATGGTACAGGTCTCAGACCTGTACCATGAAG
>SKIC01000157.1 GCA_007116685.1 Balneolales bacterium | reverse complement strand
GTTGGAAATTGAAGTAAGATTTCATCTTCATTTGCTCTTAGAAAGCCACCTGCTCCAACTGAAAACCCAATTGTATATTGTGAATTCATGAATTCAACTGATGGTGATACGCTTACCGATGCATTTGAAATAGTAGAGGTTGCTGATACAATTGTGTAACTCAAGTTAATAGCACTGCCAATAAACTCGTGATTATAAGATATTGTATAAGAACCTGGCTCAGAGGGGCTAATAAGACCTGCTTGCTCACTAATTACAATTTGGAAAGAATTATCTACTTGAGGAGCATTCCAAGCATCTCTTCCCGCTGAAATATCGATTGGGCTTATGATAGTTAATACGTTACCATCTAGTGTAAATTCATTTATTGTGGCTGTATTTAACTCATCAAAGCTATTTGTGCCTCTTATTGTGATATTGTAACTATTTAGATCCTCCGGTATTAAAACTTCTTCTGGAAAAATCAATTCTATTTCTCCTTGTCCTGCCGATATAGTATTAAAACCGCTCCAGAAGAAGCCTCCACCTGGCTCAGGAATTGTCCCATCTATAGTGTACTTGGCAAAATTTCTTGTTTGATCTGGCTCAACTATAATTTGGGCAATTGAGATGTTAGTAATCACAAAAAATGACAATAAGAAATACGCTACTCTATACATGTTGACCACAAAATTAGAAAAAAGGAAATTTATCATCTCTTATAGTAGAAAACTGAATAGAAAAATAAGAAAAACATTAGGATAGAACAATTTATCATTGATTTTATTCACCTTGGGTCCTTACTAAATTCATAAACTCCCAAAAATTTAATCAAACGATTAAATCCCCCAGGCTGTTAGAGCCCAATAATTTAGTACTTCATTTTGAATTTCTGATTTTTATGAGACTCTTACTTCTTTCAACAATACTCTTATTATTTACTGCTCCGGATGTTTATGCTTTTGATGAATCTGACAGCGTTATTCGGGGGCGTGTTGTGGATGCACGAACAAACGAACCTCTCCCCGGTGCTACGGTAATCATTCAGGGAACGCAGCAAGGCGCTGTTACGGATGCCGAAGGCCGCTATGAAATTCGGAATCTTGAGCCGGGAATCTATAATCTGGAATTCAGATTCTTAGGCTATCGTACACGCATAGAATTTGAAATTCAGGTTACCCGTGCCCGTGATGCGATAGTTGATGTTAGCTTACAGGAAGATGCCAGCCAATTAGACGAAGTTGTGGTGCGAAGTTCACGTTTTGAGCGCCCTGAGGAAAGTCCACTCTCCTATCGGAGCATTGGAACAGCCGAAATTGAACGGAGTCCGGGTGCTAACCGGGATATTTCCAGAGTGATTCTGAATTTACCAGGAGTGACCAGCGGTATTGCCGGTTTTCGCAATGATTTGATTGTTCGAGGTGGAGCCCCATCCGAAAACAAATTTTATCTGGATGACGTGGAAGTTCCCACCATCAATCATTTTGCAACACAGGGTTCATCAGGCGGACCAACCGGATTAATCAATGTAGATTTCATCCGCAGCGCGGAATTATACACTGGGGCTTTTCCGGCATCTCGAGGTAATGCCCTTAGCTCAGTACTAGATTTACGCCAAAAAGACGGCGGGGACACCTATGGAGGTACGTTCACCGTTGGTGCTAGCGAAGCAGGGATTACTTTTAACGGGCCGCTTGGAGATGATGCTGATTTCATTTTCTCAATCCGAAGATCCTATTTACAGTTTCTATTTGAAGCTATTGAACTTCCTTTTCTCCCAACGTTCACAGACATACAGTTCCGATTTAAATGGAATATCAATCCCAGAAATGAATTCACTTTTATAGGATTGGGCGCTATTAACGATTTCGAATTAAATCTAAATGCGAATAACACAGAACAGCAACGCTACCTGCTGAATAATCTGCCGGTTAACAATCAATGGAATTATGCTCGTGGTTTGCGTTATCGCTACTTTCATGATTCCGGATTTATCACCTTTGTGGCCAGTAGAAATCGATTATTTAACGAAGCATTCAAATACGAAAACAATGACGATTCATCTCCGGATAATTTGATTTTGAACTACGAATCAATGGAGACAGAGAATAAACTCCGTGTAGAAAATTTCACTACTCGCGGCGATTATCGCATTTCCTATGGTGTAAATTACGAGTATGCTGTGTATACGAATGAAACCTTCAATCGCCTTTCTACTCCAAATGGTGTTCAAATCATAGATTTCGATTCTGAACTTGATTTACACAAATGGGGCGGTTTTGTACAATCATCGAAATCCTTTTTAAGTAACCAACTCACACTGGCTGCCGGAATTCGATTTGATGCCACTAATTTTTCGGATGATACACGAAATCTACTGAATCAGTTCTCTCCCCGTATTTCTGCTTCTTATCGTGTGAATGAAGCACTGTCTATAAATGCAAACACCGGGATTTTTTATCAGCTTCCTCCCTACACCATTCTTGGCTATCGGGACAGTGATGGAAACCTCGTGAATCGTGATAACGGGGTTCGATACATTCGGGCAAATCACTATGTAGCTGGTATAAGTTATATCTTTGAACGTAACCTTGAGATTACCGTTGAGGGCTTCCTGAAGCAATACAGTGATTATCCATATCTGACTCGTGAAGGAGTTTCTTTGGCAAATCTGGGATCTGATTTTGGCGTAATTGGAAACGAACCGGCTACTTCTGAATCAGAAGGACGTTCATTTGGATTGGAAGTATCTGCTCAGCAAAAGTTATTTGAGAACCTTTATGGTATTTTAGCTTACACCTATGTTCGCTCAGAATTTACAGACCAAACCGGTAATTTTGTACCCTCAGCCTGGGATTACAGACACATCGTCACCTTTTCAGGCGGATACAGAATCGGACAAAATTGGGAAATTGGTGCTCGTTTTGAATTATTATCAGGAGCGCCCTTCACTCCTTTTGATCGCGAGCGTACAGCTTTGCGGGAAGTTTGGGATGTTACAGGCGTAGGTATTCCTGATTTAAGTCGCCTCAACACAGAACGTACTGAGGCAGCTCATCAATTGGATATAAGAATCGACCGCAAATTCTTTTTTGACAATTGGGATTTGAACGTGTATTTGGATATTCAGAACGTGTATGCCAACAGCACTACTTTACAGCCATTTCTAAATGTGCGTGAAGATGATGCCGGAAATCCGATAGTTTCTGCAACAGACCCAAGCAGATACGAACTCACTGAGATTCAGAACGTGCAGGATACCGTACTTCCTACGATTGGTATCGTGGTTGGATTTTAATCCTGACTCACTTTACAAGTCGATATTCCGAAAGGTTTGTACATCGGGCAAAAACTGACCAGGCTGGTGAGTAAAAAAACTACAGAAATGGCAATGAGCACAATCCCTAAGGTTCCGCTTATAATTTCTAAGGCGAAAAGAATGATCAAAGTGATAGCAATTATAGAGCGAATTGCTTTATCAAGTTTTCCCATATTTGGTTTCATAGTGATTTTCTCCTAGGCATTAAGGTTGATACGTAATAATCTAACAAATTTCGATTCTGATAAAAGAATCTGTTTGTTAAAAATTTAGGTTCTGTGCCACCAAGCCCAAATTATCAATATGGGATGCAGTACTACTAATCTTACCCATGCCGCCCATAATGGCAATTCCGGTCCGTTTGGTATTTTTCCATCCAGTGCTATCATGTGGATGTGAGCAGGTATAAAAGCCAATAGCATTAAAATGATTCCAATGGCGGCATAGTAGCGCGTCTTTTGCGGTATTAGCAATAGAGCCAGACCTATTTCCGCAATGCCTGCCAATGTATTTATGAGCACTGGATTAGAGAAATATGGCGGAATGAACTCAAGATAAAAGGTTGGGTTTATAAAGTGATAAAGTCCGGCGAAGAAGTATGCCGATATCATTATCCAAAAACTGATGGGCTTTATTTTTTTTAGAAACTGAATCATTAGCGTTGATGTGGTGCTTTGAAACGTATTACTTCGGGCGACCTTTTAGCAGCATGTTTGGTATTTCTTCCGGTTACTCTTTTTCTCCACATTTTGTAACTACTAGCTTTCATTTCATTCTGCATCAATTGTTTAACTTCTTTCTCACTCAGACCAAACTGAAATTCAATAGCCTCAAAAGGCGTTCTGTCTTCCCAGGCCATTTCAATGATGCGGGAGATATCTTCTTTACTAAGGGATTGTTTTTCATTCATGAAAGCACAAACAGAAGAAGTATTCTACTCGTTCCTGTTTCAGCTTATGTGTTCTTGAATGATATCCTCAAAAACCTTATCGAAATGTGCTACGGAATACTTCCAATCCATGCTTTGATTTACTTTTTGCAATGAAGTCTCCGGCAGCGGTTTCGTTTCTCCTAAGAGTAGTTTTCGCATGATTTTGAATAATTCTTCTTCATTATCATACATAACAGGTGAATGCAATAGTGGATTTTTGAGATGATCCGGTATTAATTCGGGATAGGTCAGAGAGTTCGGCAGCACAGGATGACAACCACAGTAAATAGCCTCCATAATGGCTACAGAAGAAAACTCATAATTCGCCGTAGAAACCACAATATCTCCCCTATGCAATAGTTTGCTGTAGGTTTCTAAATCATCTAAATAACCATAATGGATGATTCTACGCCCATATCTTTTCCAGGCATTTTCAAACGCTTCGGGCTTTTCATGAGCATTGTCACCTGCTAAGATCAATTCGAAATCACAGCCGCTGTCATCCAATCTGTTCATCACTCTGAAAAACATTTCCGGGTCTTTATCAAATGCCCATCTTTGATTCCAAACAACAACAGGAACCTTGTTGTATTTATATTTCGGGCGATATTGGTCGTGAATGAGCAAATCTAAACCCGGCCTCAATATCATGCTCTTTTCATCGATATTCGTGATGCTCTCCGGTTGGTGATAATCGGGAAAACGAGCCAAAAATCCGGGTAAAGCATCCATGAAGGATTCGTAGTGGAACTGTGAGTTAAAAATCACTTTGTCCGCAGAAAGCACACTCAAATAATTAATGTAGCAATAGGTTAAATCACGCTTCTCTCCTTCCGGAACGGGCTGCGTAAGTTGATTTTCGTGCATATACATGATGACCGGTGTATGCGCAAATCGTGGATTTGTTAAAGCTATGAACGCCGGTAAATTAGTCATACTACTAGCTAACACGAGATCAACATCCTGTTCAACTTTCTTCGTTTTTTCAGCCAGCGTAACTGAACCACCGCTCAGTCTCCATTTCCAGTACTTATCCGTCATAGTAACCGGAATAATTTCGTGCGTAGAGTGTTTCTCCAGGCCTCTTAAAAATGCTTTATGAGAACCACCCATGAATGGTTCAATGCACAGAATAGTGTGTTTTTTGTGATCCTGATCAGACATAAATGATTTTAATCCGAAGTTTTAGGAGAGTGACTAATTCAGAAAACAAGGTATAAAAAAACCTGCATCCTTTTGAATGCAGGTTTAAAAAATTGAGATTATTAGGAGGCTATGAAAAACCAGGATTTTTGTTCAAGATCGAGGCCAGAAGGATTTTAAAACCACAGCATATTGGTCATATGTGAGGATTTTAAAATCCTGAAAACAAAGATATTGGGCAAAAAGACGGTTTTTTAAAAGTCTCCTATTACTTCACTTCCCAGGTTTCGGGACCTTCAAGCAAAGCATCTAAATCAGGCTCACCTTTTTTCTCCAGAATCGCCAGATTTTGCTTGCAGACCAAGTCATCATAACAATCTCTTTCTACAGCATACAAAACGCCAAATGGTCTGGGGAAATGTCCCTCACCGCTTGTTGGAGTATCAAAAAATCTACTTAATAGATGTGCTTTGTATGAATCCTGCTCATCATGGATCCAGAGGTCATCAGGTGAAATATCATCGTTCAAATCTACAACCTCAGGTTTATAACTGTCTAACCGAATACCGCGATTTTTATCTTTGCCGAAAATCAAAGGCTTCCCATGCTCCAGATAAATGGTTTCTGCAGGACGAGATTGCTTATCCGTAAATAACCCAAATGCACCATCATTAAATACGATGCAATTTTGATATATCTCCAGCATAGACGTTCCACGGTGTTGATTTGCCCGTAGAATCATTTCGTTTAGATGTTTTGGATCTCTATCCATAGCACGGGCAACGAAGGTTCCATCGGCACCTAAAGCCACAGAAAGTGGATTAAATGCGTGATCAAGTGATCCAAACGGAGTTGATTTGGTAGTAGAACCCTGAGGTGAGGTTGGCGAATACTGCCCTTTGGTGAGTCCGTAAATCTCATTATTGAAAAGCAAATAATTGACATTCACATTTCTACGTAAAGCATGAATGAAGTGATTACCTCCGATTGAGAGCGAATCACCATCTCCGGAAATTACCCAAACGCTTAATTCAGGTCTGGTAACTTTCAAACCGGTGGCTATTGCGGCAGCACGTCCGTGAATGGAATGCAATCCGTAAGTGTCCATATAGTATGGAAAACGAGCGGCACAGCCGATTCCGGAGATAAAAACGACATCCTCTTTACGCACGCCGATATCAGGCATGGCATTTTGTACTTGCTTAAGGATGGTGTAATCCCCACAACCGGGACACCAACGGACATCCTGATCTGAAGAAAAATCTTTACCTACATAATTAGGGATTTCTTCCAGTAAAGAACCGTTTTTACTATCAGAAACGTGTTTTGAGAGTATTGTATCAAATACCATGAGGTAGTTCCAATTCTGAGTTCTCTTTGCTGTTTAGCATTTCTAATTCGTTATGAATGCGACTTTTGAGTTCTTCAACACCAAAAGGCAATCCTTCAACTTTGTTAATGGCAGTGGCTTTGATTTCTAATTCAGCCCTGATTAGACGCACTAATTGTCCGTCATTGATTTCTGGCACAATTACATGCTTAAATCCACTGAATAATTTGGCCAGATTCTTAGGAAAAGGACTTAAGTATCTGATGTGAGCATGAGACACATCCATGCCTTCCTGACGTAATTCATGCGCCACCGTTCTAATGGTTCCATATGTTCCGCCCCATCCTACAAGAAGTACATCTCCCTGCTCATTACCGGAATCAACTTCTTGTTCAGGAATGAAATCAGCGATTTTATCACGCTTATTTCTTCGCAAATCGGTCATTTTTTGGTGATTGGCAGGGTCGTAAGAAACATTACCTGTTTCGTCTTGTTTTTCCAGGCCACCAACTCTGTGCTCTAATCCGGGAACTCCGGGAACCGCCCAATCACGAACTAATCTCTCATCTCGTTTGTAAGGCAAGAACTTTTCATCCTCTTTGGATTTGGGCGCAAACTTAACCGCTATGTCAGGCAAATCTGAAACTTGGGGATATCTCCACGGTTCAGAACCGTTTGCTATATATCCATCGGATAGATACATCACAGGAATCATGTGCTCCAGAGAAATTCGGCAGGCTTCAAAAATAGTTTCAAAGCAATCAGCCGGAGATTTTGGAGCAACTACAGCAACCGGGCTTTCGCCATTTCGCCCATAAACTGCCTGTAGTAAATCCGACTGTTCGGTTTTGGTAGGCATTCCGGTTGAAGGACCTGCCCGCTGAACGTTAATTACTACCAGTGGCAATTCTAACATCACAGCAAGACCAAGGGCTTCGCCCTTTAAAGCGACACCGGGTCCGGAGGACGAGGTTACACCAAGTGTACCTCCAAAAGATGCCCCAATGCTTGCGGATATGGCCGCAATTTCGTCTTCGGCTTGAAATGTGGTAATCCCAAAGTTTTTGTGTCGGGATAATCCATGTAGAATATCTGACGCCGGCGTGATTGGATATGAACCGAAAAAAAGAGGCAATCCGCTTTGTTTGGTTGCTGCAACCAAACCCAATACAGTGGCATCATTTCCGGTTATATTACGATACTTACCCGGAGCGATAGAAGCTTGTTTAACTTTGACCTGTCGGGAAGCAAATGTTTCTGTTGTTTCGCCGTAATTCCATCCTGCTTTCAGGACTTTGATATTTGCTGCAGCGATTTCAGGCTTTTTGCCGAATTTCTTATCCAAAAAATTAATTGTGGATTCTAAGCTTCGGTCATACATCCAATACAAAAGCCCAAGTACAAACATGTTTTTTGAGCGCTCAACATCTTTGTTACTAAGATTAGAATCTGCCAGAGCATCTTTGGTCAGTTTTGTGACATCAACTTCGATGACGTTATAATCTGCCAGGCTGCCATCCGTAAGTGGATTTTTACCTTCCGGATATTTCGCAAGATTCAGGTTTTTCTTATCAAAGCCGGAGCTATTAGCGATGATGGTCCCTCCTCTTTTGAGTCTATCCAGATTCGCTTTAAGAGCTGCGGAATTCATGGCAACCAATACTTCGCAAATATCACCGGGAGTCATGATTTCTTTACTGCCAAAATGCAGCTGGAAAGAAGAAACACCCGGAACGGTACCGGCTGGTGCGCGAATTTCTGCGGGAAATTCGGGAAGTGTTCTTAAATCATTGCCGTGGAGAGCACTGGTGTTTGTGAACAGGGTTCCGGTTAACTGCATACCATCACCGGAATCTCCGGCAAATCGTATGGTGACCTCATCCCTGTATTCTGAATGTTTTGTCATAAAGTATTCTGTATCTGCTTAGCCCAAAAAGACTTAAAAATTACGTTTTTGAAGTTAATTATTTGTGAAGACTTTTAATCCTGGATTGTGGTAAATAATGATTTGAAAAGAATAGTTCGTCAGAAGCAAAAAAATCGATTTTAGCCAGCGTAGTACGTCGTCCTCGACGGCTGTTAAGATAACCTCCCCCTGTTTCCCCCTCCAACGGAGGGGGATTTTTCAGCTTGTGAATTAAACAACAATCGGGCTGTCGTAAATAATATCGAAAGCATTTTTAGATTTCTATTTATTAACAAATAAGAAAGCCTCTACAGAAATAAAAAAAGCGGCTGTCCGAAACGTGAATTATGAAATTTTTAGGACATAGTCCCCGACTTCCTGCAACAAAAAATAAATCGTCCACGATTTGTACACCCGCCGCAGTCGTGGACGACTGTTCAATTTTGTACAGGTCATACGCTAGGGCGCACAGGATCTGCCGTAGCGTATGACCTACGATTAAGTGGCGCTCCTCCGGGATTTTTTATTGGTGCTTAGCAATTTTGGCGAATTTACTCTGAAAGATTATATGATTCGAAAATAATCTCTGCATTGTGGTTTCGTTTTATTGCGATTACTTAGTTGCATCCAGCTCCGAAGTAGCGAAACCTTTGTAGCAAAAAAATGCACCTTAACCATTTCAAGCCCCGGCGGGGCGGCACTTCTGTAACCCAGTCTGCGAAGTCGCCCAAGCCTTCAGTTGATGAAGAGAACAAAATTTTGGCGATTTGAAATTCGTTGCACCCGAAGACGCCTGCATTTTTGTTTCAGGGTTCCGCCGCAGAGTATGCTCTACAACTTAGTACGTCTCCACAAACATCTTATCACTGGCTTTTACGTATCTCTTCACGTCTTCTTTATTCCATTGTTTCGGAGACGTGTTTTGAAGTTCTTCTTTCAAGGTGAAGTATTGATTGTAGCCATGATTTGCTAAAACCTTGTAAATACCATGTTCAACTCCCATTAATCCACAGACATATATTAAAGTGTTGTATTTCGATAACAAGGGCTCAAACACTTCAGGTTTATCGATAATTTGCGTTTGAACATAGGGCTTACTTCCATCCGGTCTGAGCTGTTCTCGTGATATAGCGGTGATATATCGGAAGTTTTCATGTTTTTTATCCATTTCTTCGAAAAAATCCGAATAGAGTAAATCTGTTCGATATGGACAGCCAAAAACGAGATTTATTTTGCCTGAGATGTTCTTTTTAAGCAAATCCATAATCATTCCTCTGAATGGCGCAATTCCTGTTCCGGTAGCAAAGAAGATATAGTTGAAATCTTCAGCGTTTTCTGGCAATAAAAAACGTTTCCCGGATGGTCCC
>SKIC01000192.1 GCA_007116685.1 Balneolales bacterium | reverse complement strand
CGCTCATCATGTGTGTGTAGAAGGAACACACTAGACACAATTTTTGATTCAGGTTTCAAACCGATAACCTGAATTGCAGCGCGTAGAACATCGCCGGTTGTAAATACTGATCCTGCTACACAGCCATTCACGTGGTCATTTGCTAGTAGAGATGCTGCAAAGAAAACAGCATTCTCCCTTAACAAAGGAGCCGTTGCTTCTAAGGTCAAACCTTTATGTTTTCTTCTTTCATAAAGTCTTTCGGCTAATTCTTCAGCTTGAGGAAAAGTATCATAGTTTACAAACGAGACCTCTTCATTGATGCTGATGTTTTCTTTTTTTGCAATCTTTTCCGACTCTTCTCGATTTCCAACAAGCATCACCTTGCAAATCCCTTCGCCAACTAAAAATGAAGCCGCTTTAATTACTCTTGGATCGGTTGATTCAGGTAAAACTATGGTTGCGTCTTTTAATCCTGCTTTATATCTGATTTGGCTAATTAAATCCATGTGCTAACTATTCTTTACATTACTAATAATATTGCAATTACTGCTATTCCCATTCCGGCCAGTTGCATGGCTGATATTTTATCTTTCCAGTATACAAAACCAAGCAGTGCTCCACCAATCACAATTAAAACATTTACAGAAGAATAAACTAGCGTACCATCCGCTACCTGTAAAGCCTTAATGAGATATATTGATGTAAACAAATTAGGAATACCAACTAAAAATCCCATACCTATTTCTTCTTTACTTACGCTCCTGACTCCTGATTTTAGCGCCATAATTATACCGGTTACCATAGCTGTTCCAAAAACTACGAACATAAAATGCGCTTCAGTACTTTCTCCCATGCCTTCCATTTGAAAAACCTTTAAGGCAGCTTCAGAAATACCCGTAAACAAGAAAAGAAGTATTAATAACAAGTATTTTGCATTTTGCGATGATTCTAAACCGACTCTGGACCGAACCAATAAGAATAGCGCCAAAAAAACCAGAATTATACCCAGGAAGCGGAAAATAGTAAGCTCCTCGGAATACCAAACTATGGACAAGAGAATAGGTATCAGCAAAGACATTCGCATTGCCGTCACGCTTGTACCCACTCCATTATAGTGAATAGAACGGCTGTAAATAAAAAAGTTGAGGATGAATAAAACCCCAACAAATATTGCTAAAGCCCAAATAAACAGCGGAAATTGCGGAATTATATCCATTCCCGAACTAATATTCGAAATTACTGCTATTGTACTTGCAACCACATAATTGACAATAAGTACTGGCAGTATTTGTAAGCCTTTGTACTCGGACAACTTGAGGAAATGAGCTATCAGTAAAGCAAAAAAAACGGAGAGCCCGATATATAAAGCTGCCATTTAGTCTCCGTTGACTTCTACCCCTACACGAAGTGTTGCCGGTCCAAAAAACTGAGGGTCCTGAGGGCGATCGTAGTATCTTCGGGATGTAAAAGTCACATTTCTCTGAACATGACGGAAGATATCACCAGCTTCAATTTGACCATTTTTCAGAGCCTGGAAAAAGTAATATGTGAAGAAACCGTATACGTTATTCACGCGTCCGTCAGGGGAAGCAAAAATCCCGGCTTGTTGACCATTATTGACACCGTAAAAAATGGCTGTTTGTGGATGATCTTGAATAAAACTTTGAGCCGTCTCTCGTAAAGCGGCACCTCGTAGTGTGGAAAGTTGTGCTACCTGTCCCAAAAGTGACCCTCTTGCAAAATCTGTTTCCAGGATAAAAATCCGCTTACTTGCATTGAATCTTCCAAAAGCATTAAAAAACTCAGATAAGAAAATGGTGTTACCATGCTCTTGATAGTCCGTTGGAACTAATTGTAGTCTGTTTTGATCATTTGCCTGGCTATGACCAACCAAATAGACGAAGAGTTCTGATTCGGGATGTTCCATTCTAACTGAACCCAGATTCAGAGAATCAATTCTTTGGCTGAAATCTTCCCAATCCGATAATTTCATATCAGAAATGGTAATGATACGATCTTGAGAAATACCAAGCGTGGTAATCATATAATCTCTGGCTAATCTGGCACTTCTATCAGCATTCGGTATATCCACCACACTACCACGATAATTACCCAGAGCGAAGATTACCCCAACCCGATTATCCTGAACCGGAACCTCCCTGAGTCCAACTTCAATATCTACATCACCATAAGCCACATCTTCCGCTTGCATGGCAGCTATATTTTCGGCCTGCCCCAAACGCCACTCTATAAAAGCATCATCACTGCTTACATAAGCATCCATCAGATTGTATCTAAGCGAAAACCATCCATCTTCTGTGATTTCCTGAAGTGGGATAAAACTATCTATTTCAAGATTTGCCAAGGTTTGTCCAGAACTGTTAGATGGCTTGGAGCGCAGGGCTGCATTATCCCGATTAATAACTATAAATGGTTGAAAAATGGATTCTACAGGGAATTCAAAAGAGAACTGACGGTTTTCATAATCAAACTGCACTTGAAAAGGCTCCGGATTTTGACTCTGGATTGATACGTCCTCAAATGCTTCAAACAAATTTATTTCTGCGAATCCATCTCTGATGAAGAACCCATCAGATTCTGACAAAACAGCATTCTGGTGTATTAAACGTCCATTAATTTGATT
>SKIC01000040.1 GCA_007116685.1 Balneolales bacterium | reverse complement strand
TGGTTCAAACGAAAAGCTGCCATGAGATTGGTTTCCAGTGCCTTTTGGATATCATCATCAGTTAGTGCTTCTATTTCCTTAGGCTGATACCAGCCTAAATTATTGATGATGCCTGCAAGTTTTTGATCTGAAAGTTTTTCAGAAATTATCTCTGGAGCCTTAGGTAAGGTGAGATCAACAGAACAAATTTCAACCGATTCGGCTCCGGCTTCAAGACATGCAGAGGCACACTTTTCCAGATTCTCCAAGCCACGGGATACCAATAGTAAACGGTACTTTGTTTCTTTTGCGAATGCCAGAGCTGTGGCTGCTCCTATCCCCTTACTTGCACCGGTTATGATTACTGTAGCCATTTCGCTATCCAATTCGGACATTAAGGCACATTCAAAAATTTGTGCGTTTGCAGGCTTATTCTCCACTCCGGATTTTCTTTAACAAAATCCACGATGAGCGGAATGGATTTAGGGGTATCCCATTCTGGTTGCAACATCTTAATGGTTTTTTCAGGACAAAGTGCGGCGTGCTTTCTTGCCCAATCTAAATCCTTCTTTCTCAACACCACAACCTTTAATTCATCCACATAAGGGTAGATTTCATCAAGAGGCTCTTTGAAACGTTTGGGAGAAAGCGTTATCCAATCCAAAGAACCGCTCACAGGTGAAGAGCCACTGGTTTCAATGTGGATTTGCACACCGAGGGTATGAAGTGCATCCGTCAGGGGTTGTAAATCATGCAAAAGTGGTTCTCCGCCGGTAATTACCACAATCTCTGCTTTTGATTCAGCAACACGGTCAATTATTTCTTTTACCGTAATTTTAGGATGCTTTTCGGCATCCCAGGAATCTTTCACATCGCACCACCAGCATTGCACATCACAACCGGCGAGCCGCACAAAGTAGGCTGGTTTTCCGGTATGTGCTCCTTCTCCCTGAATGGTATAAAAATCTTCCATGAGTGGATACGTGACTTCTAATAGGTGCTCAGGGAATGAGCTGATGACGGTATGTGAACTTGTTTTTTGCATAATTAGGTAATATACGAAGTTTATTTACATTAATACAGATGGTGTGGAGGGTGTTTTTTTCTGGTTGTTAACATGTGCGGCTAACCAAAAGCCGGGAAAATCTCCAGGCAGATCTAACTGCTTAGGCTATGGCAAACTGGGGGATTTGAGTAAACTGATGGTATACTGGAGATTCTGACATGTTACTGTTACAATGGAAAAATTATTATGTCTGCACATATGCGATGGCGATGCATTTCTCTCCGTAAATCTGGTGATTTCGCAGTCGTGGGCGACTGCTTGTTTAACTCAGGATGTTGTGGACGACGTCCTGCAATGAGAGTTTCTTTTTGAAAGGTTTTAATCCTTTTCATTGAAGTTTTAAGACTTAATCGGAATAAATCTCGATACAATAATTGTTTTAGGCACAATTCGTTTCAAATCTAAAATAGTCTGCCTAACTTGTGCGGTCATCATAATCGATTCTAATGAACTTTGAATGGTTTTTAGCCTTTCGTTATCTGAAGGGCAAACGTAATACTTCCTCTTTTCTCTCCTTTATCAAAATAATGGCCATTACCGGTGTAGCTATTGGTGCAGGTGGCTTACTTATTTCTTTAGCCATCGTTCATGGGTTTTCCTCGGTAATTCAGGAAAAGATTCTGGGATTTGGTAATCATATCACCGTTCAAACGTATACTGACCGCCCACTTTATCGGGCTGATACTTTGGTGACCCATCTCTCGAATATTGATGGCATTGAGGCAGCGCAGGAAGTTGTCATGGGTCAAGGTATGGTGCAAAGCCGGTCTTTTGTGGAAGGTGCAATTATCAAAGGAGTTGGTCAGGAAGGTGACTTGAGTAATCTGCGTAATTATATCACTCGCGGGGAATATTCCTTCTCACATAATGACAGAAATATGCCCGGTCTAGTCATCGGGGAAGGATTAGCCCGAAGTCTGGAGATTGATACTATGGGCGTGCTCACTGTGTATTCTGTACAAGGTATTCCCAGTCCGCTAAACATGCCGGCCATTCGTCAGTTTCACGTTGCAGGAATTTATCATACCGGAATTGACCAATTAGATGCCGCCTTTCTGCTGATGGATAGAGAACATGCCCGTTTTCTTTTTGATCTTCCATTTCCCAAAGCAACACAGGTAGATATTCTTGTAACGGACCCATCCAGAATCAGAGAAATTAATGCTACCTTATCTTCAAATTTGCCGTTTCCATATTACAGTGAGACCATCTACCAGAGATATAGTAATATCTTCGCCTGGATAAATCTTCAGGAGCAAACCATCCCCTTTGTGATTGCAATTATGGTTATTGTGGCGGCTTTTAATCTTATTGGCACCGTCTTAATGATGATTCTTGAGCGCACAAAAGATATTGGCATTTTAAAAACCATTGGCGCCAGTGATAAGAGTATCCGCCGAGTTTTTCTGATGGAGGGATTACTCGTTGGATTTATAGGACTGGGAATAGGAATTTTACTCTCCCTCCTCTTTTACTGGGTGCAAGGTACCTATCAGATTATTCCCTTACCGGAAGAAAGTTATTACATGAGTTCGGCGCCTGTTCAACCAAAATTTAGTGATTTTCTAATAGTCGCCAGCGTTACTTTAACCTTATGCGCCGCAGCCTCATGGATTCCGGCTCGTGTAGCAGCTAGGTTGAACCCTTTAAAAGTGATTACTTTTGGCAGGTAATCAATGCGATTTAGTCTTCCGTAAACTTTTCAGTCAGCGCAAGAAGCAGAGAGTAATCCTTTCTCTCAATACAGGATTTCAGGACTTCTGTACCCCAGTCTGATTCTTCCAGGCTTTCGATAATTTGAGCCATTGAAGAAAAATCAGATAATTCCATTGCTTCAATAAACTTACTTTTTTGTGGCTCTTTGAGATTATTCACGTAATCAGTAAGAGCATTAATATCTGGAATATCGGCAGAGATTTTCTTTGCACTTTCTTTTAAATCCAATTTCAATTGCTTTGCGACTTCATGCAAAATATTATCCATCGTAAATGGCTTGAAAATCACCCCGGAAAATTCTTTTTCCGTTTTTTTGTCTTGCTTTGAAAAAACACCAGCTGTAACGGCAACAATAGGAACAGCATAGTCTGATAGATTATTGATTCGCTCAGTTGCTCGAACACCGCCCATGCCCGGCATAGAAATATCCATGAAAATCAGATGTGGAAAATATTTCTTGTAAGAATCTATGGCTTCTTCACCCGATCGCGCCTCAAAGCATCGAAACCCCAAAGGCTGAAGAATGGCCTTTAATAATTCGAGATTATCTTCATTATCATCTACAATCAGGATATTAAAATTGGTTGATTCAGGGAATATCTCCAGGTGCGGAATCACATCATTAATAATCTGATTAGCGCCTTTTTTAGATAACTCTACAGGTATTGTGAAGGTAAATTCTGAGCCTTGGCCTAATGTACTTTCAACTTCTATGGTACCGCCTAATACTTCTGCTAATCGTTTACAGATGGCTAAACCCAGACCCGTTCCTACACTACGTTGATCACCGGTACGTCGAAATGGTTCAAATATTTGATCTAATTCGGTTGGCGGAATTCCCCTGCCCGTATCTGATACAGAAAATAACAGCGTCACATTATCATGATTTTGCTCATCACTTTCTACCGTATCAACAGTAACGACAACCTTTCCCTCATCTGTGAATTTAATTGCATTTCCGACCAGATTTATTAAAATCTGTCTGATTTTTCCAATATCAGCTCGTATTGCATTTGGTATATTTCCGCTAATATCGAAATATAATTCTAATCCTTTCTCCTGGCATTGTAACAAGAACATGGCTTCCAGATTAGATAGCGTTTCTTTAAGCAGGAAATTTTCGCTGGATATATCCAGGTGCCCGGATTCAATTTTTGAAATGTCTAACACATCATTAATCATAGACAATAAGTGTTTACCACTCTTATTCATGACCTCCACATGATGTTTTTGACTATCACTCAGCGCCTTATCTCTTCTAAGAATTTCCGAAAATCCGATTATCGCATTCAGCGGGGTTCTTAATTCGTGAGAAATACCAGCCAAAAACTCAGATTTCGCCATATTTGCTTTTTCAGCTTCCGTACGGGCTTTTATTAAATCATTTGCCTGTTCACGAAGAGATTCCGTCCGTTCTGCAACCACTAAAGTTAAATTCTCATTGCGCTTTTTCATTCTACGCTCTCTCATCGTAACGAGAAATGCAGCCATTGCCAACAAAAGAAAAACCGAAAAAGCGATGAAACTACGATTCATCCAAAATGGAGGCACCACTTTCAGAGTTAATAAAGCCCCCTCCTTATTCCAGATATTATCTGCATTAGCACCTCTCACCCTAAAGGTATATTCACCTGGAGGCACGTTGGTATAGGTAGCAAAACTTCGATTTGAAGGCGTGCTCCAATCATCATCCAAGCCTTCCATTTTATAACTAAATAAATTTCTACTGGGTTCGGCAAAGTCCAGTACACGAAATTCAAATGTGAAGAAATTTTCAAGATGGGAAACACTGATGTAGTCATGCTGAGCCATGGTAAATGCAGATGAATCCGCTCTGTTAATGATGCGCATATCCTGAATATGAACCGGTGGAGGCGGAGTTTGTAGAACCAATTGTTGGGGATAAAATGCGTTAAAACCATTTTGACCACCAAATAACATCATGCCATCTTCCATCTGATAGGTAGCACCTGCATGAAATTGAATATCCTGCAAACCATCGCTTTCATTAAAAATGGTAACAGATCCTGATATGGGGTGCACGCTGGCTAATCCATTTCCGGTTCCAATCCACAAGCGCCCGTCATCTCCTGTCAATACACTGTTAATTTCGTTGCTTGGCAGACCGTCATTCTCAATCAAACAACGAAACCGGGATTCCTCAAGACTTGTAATCTTACATAAGCCTCCACCTCCTGTGGCTACCCAAATATTATTGAGTACATCTATGGTCGCATCTCTAAGAGGATAAGCTGGAAAACTACCGTCCACTGAAGATTCTTTTGTAATAAGCAGACTTGGCTGATAGTTTTCAAACTTAACGAGATTACTATATCCAAGAACCCAAACATTTCCATCTTTATCCATAAAAAGATTCTGAATTCTATTTTCATGCAAATCATCCAAACCTGTTGGAACACTCACCTGCTGAAAACGAGACTCACCCCTTTTCTTCAAAAATAATCCCGTCAAATGTGTTGCAACCCAAACCGAACCATTTGAGTCAGTCAAAATTCGTCTGGTAGAACTGGCATCTGGATGTTCCTCGGTAATTTGTGAGACTCTGCCATTTTCATAAATAAACGATATCAAGCCTTTGGAATCACTTCCTACATAAAATCTATTGCCACGTTTCCCTATGGCAGTCATTCTCAAACTCCCTTGAAATGTATCCGCATGCCTTTCATCAATTAGGCTGGAAATTTGAAAATTATCTCTGTTCCAAATATTTATTCCGCCATTACTTGCAACCATAATTTCGGAATCATTTACAGAAGCAAAGGATGAAATATGATGATGGTTCAAACTGTTATCCGTTTCCGGGATATAACGGATATGGCTAAATTTATTTCTGGATGGATGTAAAATGGATAAACCTGCTGTAAATGTTCCGGCCCACAGCACATATCCATCAGAATAGAGGGAGAATATCACGGGAGAGGCAATGGAGAAATTATCTCTGGGATTATGAATAAAGTTGATAAACTCGCCTGAATTGATGCTTTTTCTGGATAGGCCACCGTCAGTTGCTATCCACAAGTAATTTCCATCAACTATAAAATCCCTGATTGAATTGTGCGGTATGGTTTCAGTGGTTTCTTCATCCGGTAAAAAAGAAACCATGGCCTCATTTTCCACTGAAAACCGATTTAACCCCATGGCCGTGCCAATCCAAATTTGGCCGTTTTCATCCTCAATTATTGCTCTTACAAGGTCACTGCTTAAACCATGACTTTCACTATTGAAATGAGCGAATTGCCTGTTCGATACATTAAATTTGCTAATTCCAGTACCCCAATAGCCAAACCACATGGTTCCATCTTCGGCTTGCGCTATTGTCGACACATAATCTTGCGACAGACTATTCGAATCCTCGGGATTGTGAGTGAATGTTTCAAAAATCTTTGTTCGTGGGTTGTAGTGTTGAAGGCCTATTGATGTAGCAATCCAAATGGTATCGTCTTTATCTACAAAAAGGTCGAAAATTCGATTAGCGATAAGTTCCGAATTCTCTGTAGTAATAGTCTGGAAATTCAATCGAAGTGGATCAAAGTAAAATACGCCGCCATTATATGTGCCGATCCAGATTATACCGTCGCTGTCTATTTCGATGGCTTGAATCCAATTATCCGTAACGCCGGTTGAATTAGGGAATCCGGGCTTAAAAACCTGGATAGAAACACCATCATACCGGTTAAGTCCATCGCGAGTTCCAATCCACATGTAGCCGAGGTTATCTTTCACAATCCCTGTAACTGATGCATTAGATAAGCCTTGCCGCAAGGAGATTTGTTTAAACTTTGCATCCTTTACAGCTGAGCCAAAACTTATAACAGGAATTAGCAAAGTTACTAGTAAGATGAGTACACGACTGTACATCCTAAATGGGTTAGTCCATTAATTATTTACCGATATCATTCTGATAAGTAATAACAAAAAGAAGTAATTAACAAACATTTGTTAATTGAGATACAGCTCGCCATCATCTTCGAAAGGCACAGAAACCTTGCCCTTCATTTTTGGTAAATCAACTTCAAAATCGCCCTTTCCTTTGAAAGAATATTCAAATGCAGAACGCCCCATTAATAACTGAATGGCACTTCGTCCTAATGTAGCCGCATCCAATCTTAAGTTCACTGTGACTTGCTCCCTGGCCCCTGCTTCTAATCTGAGTGTTTCATCAAAAGTGGTTTCGATGATTTCATCACCCAGAACAGATATGGTGTACGCTAGTGATTTCATCGTAAAACCAAAACTATTGGGATTGTAAATTTCAAAATAAATGGCTAAATCAGCACCTGATAAGGATAGTTGCCCCACATCATACGACCGGTATCTAAGTTGGGGCATTTTTATCGGCGGAAGTGTTCCTTCTGCTTTTACAGGTATCTCACGCGTACCCATGATTGGTACCTTAAGTGCTAAATCGGCTTCAAGAACATAAGAAAGGCTATCGCTTCGTAACAGAGAACGACCTGTTTGTCCCAATTCTCTGAATCCAAATGATACTGGAACTTGTAATCTGGTTGTAGTTCGGCCTTCTAAAGTGATGGTTTCCTGATTTTCTCCACTAGCTAATTGATTACCATTCACCTGTAAAGCATAAGAATAAGCCTCGCTAGTTATTTCTCTCCTGTTTGGGTTATGGATATCAAAATCGAAGAGGAAAGTTATCCCATCCCGATTAAACTCCTGAACAGAAAATGACTGGTAGCTAACTTCAGGCTTTTGATACCTTTCTGAAGGGCGTAAGACGCTACACGCTTGTATAGCGAGGGTAAGGACTAGTAACAGTAAAACAGGCCTCAGATTCATATAAGTATTCGTTTTGGGTTAGTTGCCAATCATAGGAAACTAACGTGTGAATCCAAAGCCTGTTTTATATAGCATACATTAATTATTTGATGAGTGTCATTGTTCGGGATTCCTGATAGAGCCTTCCACTTTCGGTTTGCGCTTGTATCACATACAGATATACGCCACTTGCCAAACGAGAAGCATCCCAGCTTACTTCGTAATAGCCCGCTTGCATACTAGCATCCTGAAGCACACTCACCCGCCGGCCTAGAATATCATAGACACTAATTCTCACCTGAGATTGTTCAGGAAGATCATAGCGAATTTGAGTAGCAGGATTGAATGGGTTTGGATAGTTCTGATGTAACCCAAACACAGCAGGAATATCTGAACTGAAATCAACATCGGTTTCTACATCCATACTAGAGGACACTACAGGATCTCGATACAATTCCGCACTCATTGAGATTTTTGCTGATTGCTCATAATCGGTTTCAAGTATGAACCAAGCCAGTGTATCACCGGACTGAACATTCAAACCTCCGCCTAAATTTGCTACGGATACGCGTATTTCGTCATTCAAATCGGATATACCTTCAAGTACAAATGCCTGACCGCCCAATTTTTCAAACAAATAACCCGCATAGAAATCAGAAATTCTGACGCCATCCGGTATTTGAAGCCTGAGTTCATAAGCGAGTAGCGTATCTGTTTCAGTCAGTGTAACAGCCATTTTTTGCCGAGGCCGTTCCATGTTACCAACCTGCTGATAGGAAGCGCGTAAATCCGTGAACGTTAGGTTTACGTTTTGATTATAAACCGGTCTTTGATCAACACGCATTCTTTGAAGTTTGTCCGGATTTTCAACAATCACATCCTCACGGCTATAAGCTTTGCTTGTACTACTCTGCTCAAAGGTGTATGCAGAGACAAAACGCTTATCCGAGACCACTTCAAAACTAGTTGCAGTTTCAAATTCAGCGGTATTTGTAGTTTGCTGCCTGGCTTCTCGATGCAACTCTTCTGTGCCGTTCTGAATTGCTGCACCGGCTACACCAGCTATTGGAGGCGTACTGGCTAATGCAGCAGCATTTATGGATTGGTTCCAATGACGAGCAAATAGAATCAAATCCTCAAAATCTACAACGCCATCCGGGTTTGGTATAAACTCAGGGTAATTACCAACTGCCGGGGCAATATCAAACAAACTGATGTTCGTCTGCGAACTAGTGGCACGCCAAACATTCGCCAACATAGCCAAATCATTAATATTTACGATTTGGTCATTATTGAAGTCCGGCAATAAGGTAGTACGGAAATTGAATTCCAGATCATTACCGCTACCTATAAATAATTGTGAATTTTGTGGTATCAATTCGGTGGCATCAACAACTACACGAATTTGACGAGCAGCTTGCAATGCCGTTTCAGGAGTAAATGTAAATAATCGATTACCATCACTGGCTTGTACCGAATAATCATACACCGTGCTACCTAATACATTTCTAATTACCACGGCCTCAGATACAGATTCCGGAATCATAGCTTCGGTAAACCGTATTTGCACACTGGCATTGTGGTTCACAAATTCGTCATTTGGCGCAAATGCCACATAGATATTATTAATCTCCTCTCTATCATCACCGGTAGTGAATGCAAAGGTTTCTGACCAATCCAAATTTGCACCACTTTCAATCCCGCGCACTCGCCAATAGTAGGTTGTTTCTGCTTCTAAATCAGAATCTAACTGATAATTTGTGGTGGAGGTTGTGGTAGAAAATGCATTGGTAAATGCAGAATTCTGAGCAATTTGAATCTGATAACCGGTAGCATCTTTTGCCTCATTCCAACGGAATCTAGGAGATAAAACTACTTCCTCTGCCTGATCTTCAGGAGAAAATAGCGTCACAATGTTGGTGAAATCATCTGCTTCGTAACGGTAGATATCTCTGGTAGCAGAAATCACCAAGCCCAAATCCATATTTTGGAAATTGACAGCTCGTAGAGCAGTACCGGAGCCTACATTCATGCTGTTCCAGGTGTTTCCACCATCAGTAGTTTTTAAGATGAGATTGTTATTTGTAACTATCCAACCAACACGATAAGAGACAAAATGAATATCAATGATACTACTATTCGGTAGCCCCGAAATTTCATCCCATGTCTCGCCGGCATCTTTGGTTTGGAATAAACGACCATTATCGCCACCGACAAATCCCCATTCATCGTCCAGGAAATACAAACTACGGAGATTTACATTTGGCAAACTGGAAACACTGTTCCATGTAAGCGCCACATTTGTTGATCTCCAGACATTACCGGAATTACCAACAGCCCAGGCATTTTGAGGATCCACAAAATGAACATCATTTACTGCGCCTGCACTAAATACAGACACCCAGGAAGAACCTCCATTTAAGGTTCGTTGAATACCGAATGTTCCAGAAATCAACCCTCTGGAGG
>SKIC01000134.1 GCA_007116685.1 Balneolales bacterium | reverse complement strand
GGGCTAAAATCTGAATATAGGTACCGGTATCGCGAAAAGTTTCGGATAGGAAAAAAGCCAGCAATTCCGATCCCATAATAGTAAGTATAGAGAAAGGAAGAATCCCGATAAAAGCCATACGCTTTACCAGTTTTTTGGTAATCTGATAAAACTCTAGCTTTTTTTGAAATCTAGAAGATATTTCTTGATTGTAAACCTTACCTACCGAAGCCGAAATTAAAGCAACAGGGGCTTGAAGTAACTGAATTGACAGGGAATAAAAGCCTGCTATATCTCTTGAAAAAAAAGTCTGAAAAAGAGGAATTGGGATTAAGCCCGACAGTGCATTAGAAAAAGAATGTGGTGCAGTAAATTTTGGGAAATTCCGATATTTAAGTGCTAACTCTTTTGCACGCTTTTTATCATTTATCGTCTTTTTGTATTTCTCTCCCCCAAACAACAGTGATAGCCACCCTAAGACTGTTCCCGACACAGCACCTAAAATAAGTCCAACAGAATCCAAGCCAAACCAACCAAAGAATAACTGAAAACCGGACTTACCTCCATTTAAAGCAACTTTACCGGTTGCTAATTGTTTGTACTTTTTATCCCTATTTAATAAGACAGTCCAGGTATTAAAAAATGCCAGAAATAAAACTGATATGGGTAAAAGCCAAAGAGCATAACCTACAGTCTTGATATTGAGAATATTTAAAATAGACTCAAAAAACAGGAAGAGTACCAAAGACAATGCTAGAGATACGATGATGCTGATTTTATTAATGAACCTGCGCAAAATTATAGCATCACTTTTTTTATCCGGTAATAAAAGGGACATCTCATAACCACCGGTAGCAACAATTAGCAACAAAGATGTAAGCATCCAGAATACACCGAAATCACCAAATTGCTCAGGAGTATACATCCTCGTTAGAACAGGCAATATCAAAAATGGAATTACCTGGGCAATCAGTGTTCCACTGGAAAGAACCGAGACATTTTTAAGGAAGGAATTCAAGAAATGGTTTCTATCGGGTAGTGTCTTTGTCTATAATGCAGCAATTTAGTGCATTTTTTCGACTAAAATGGACGTTTAAATCACCAAAAAATCTATCTCTTAGACCTAGGACGTTCTAATTCCATCAATATCATCCACGAATATTTTTTTGTGAAGGGTAGAATAGTATTAATTATGCTATCTAACCCACCTAGTGCTGCTTTCGCCGTATCAAATAAAAGGCCTTTTGGCGCAAATGCCGCAAGAATTCGTGTCATATTCTTGTATGTAATTTGTGTATGCTCAAAATAATCCTGAGCTAATTTGACATCTGACATCAGTAACGGATATTCATCATCACTTCTCATTTTTGGTGTCAGCCTTCTATATAGGTTAATAATTGGATTATGTCCCAGAGGTTCAATAAATATTGCAAGCCCATCAGGTTTTAGAATCCTTGAAATTTCCTGATAGGATTTATTTACGTCTAAATGATGAATAATTCCCTTACCACAAACTAAATCAAAATAGTTATCGTCGAAATTCATAGACTCCGCATTCATTACTTCTAAGTGAGCTTTTGAATGATTTGCACCCATTACTGCACGTGCTTGTTCAATAGCAACTTCTGAAATGTCGATAGCCCACGATTCGGTAGCTAAATCTACCCAATGAATTGTATTAATATTAGGTCCACAGCCAATTTCGAGCACCTTTCCATTTTTTGCTTTATTAATTACTTTTTGGGCAAATTTTTCATCAAGCTCTTTTTTAAGGCGGTAGTATTTTTGTACAGGTTCCCGATTTTCAGATTCTGAGGCATAACGCTCATTATGAAATTCAGCTTCTCTCTTCAACTTAAGTTCGTTAGAATCTACATTCATGAGATATTTTTTTTCATTTTGATTAACCAAGTTGGTTATGTTTCAAGTATATCTTGAAGTTTAGAAAACTATTCAAATAGTGCCATTGACACTTATTTAAGTGCATAACCAGTAAATTTCTTTTACTAGAATGGTCTGTTAAAATACTTATTAAATCAATAGAAATCATATTGCCATCCTCTAACCGTTTCGTTTTACTTTCTTCGCTTAGTTGTGAAAGCTGCTTATCAATCAATTAATATTCTGTCTGTATTAAAATTGCTCTATTTGATTTTTGAGTACACCTTTATTTTCAATACAACACTATAAGAATGAAATCAAAAAGCGCTTTTTTACCCTTTTCTATTCTCCTATCTTCTCCTCAAAGTGGACTCAAAAATAATGAATTATGAAAGCGATTAAATCACCTACCGGAACAACACTATCTTGCAAAGGCTGGCATCAGGAAGCTGCCCTACGTATGCTCATGAATAATTTAGACCCCGATGTGGCCGAGCATCCGGAGGAATTAATTGTGTATGGTGGTAGTGGAAAAGCGGCGCGAAATTGGGATTGTTATCATACCATTGTAAAAACGCTCCAACGTCTGGAAAATGACGAAACGCTTTTAGTACAAAGTGGAAAACCGGTCGGAGTTTTTAAAACGCACGATCAGGCACCTCGAGTTTTGATATCCAATTCTCAACTGGTGCCACGCTGGGGAAACTGGGACGAATTTCGCAGGCTTGAACAAATGGGCTTGACCATGTACGGTCAAATGACGGCAGGTTCCTGGATTTATATTGGCTCCCAGGGCATT
>SKIC01000027.1 GCA_007116685.1 Balneolales bacterium | reverse complement strand
TTGTTCAATTTACCTATGCTTTGTCTGATGAGGATGTACTCTCAAATGGCAAGATACACTTTGGAATTATATCTGAGTTTTAGACTGAATTATTACCATCATGAATATTATCAGTGATTTCAATAGAGACGTTTGTCACAATAAGCCCGATTCCGGCGCCTACGAATGGTGGTATTTTGATGCGTTAAGTCAGGACGGTAAGTTTAGCCTGGTTATCATTTTCTATGAAGGAATTCCGTTTTCGCCTCGTTATAACGGCCAACTTGCTGCTTCCCAAAGAAAGCCATTAGCTGAAGCATTTCCTGCAATAAGCATTTCCATTTACGAAGATTGTAAACCCATTTATTACAGTATCAGTGAATTTCGTAAAGAGGAATGTTCGTTCTCAGAAAATGAGCCATTTGTTCAAATTGGTAATCATACTATGATAGGTCTTAAAACGGATACTGGTTTAGAGTATGAACTTCTTCTAGATGAAGTTCTACCGGGTGGAGATGCTATTGGCGGGCATTTAAGTTTTAAAGGCATGCCTTTAAAAGCCGATTTAACTCCTGATAAAACAGAACCAAATCAGGGACATTTCTGGAACTTGATTCAGCCCAGAGCAGATGTACGTAGCGAGCTCAAAATTACAAATGCACTAAAAAATGAAACCAGAGAATTAAGTTTCTCCGGCTGCGGATATCATGACCATAACCTTGGGAATGAGCCCATGAAGAACGAATTTGATGATTGGTATTGGGGACGAATTCATTTCCCGAGTGCCACTTTTGTATACTATGTGATGAATAGAAAAGATCAATCTCAGTATAAATCCTGGCTCATCAATCCTGAGAATAAATTAATAATTGCTCAACCAGAACTCACATCCAGAACCGACTATTCGAAAAACCCATTTCTGCTTTCTTACGCCAAAAAACTCACATTTGCCTGGGATGAGGGCTCAATAGTCATAGATCAAAGCCGCAGAGTTGATTCCGGTCCTTTCTATTTACGATTTCTCTCTGAGGCTTCACTAAATAATTCTGAAAAACGACTAGGCATAACAGAATACATCCGGCCGGACAGAATACATCATAAAATGTATTGGCCACTGGTTAATATGCGATATCGCTATACTGCGGCAGAGAAACCGCATTGGGTGCAAAAATCCCCAATGATGTATCGGTGGACATGGTAATTACATTATCTTTTTAAAAGATTCAGGTAATTCTCTTGAATCATCCACAAGTTGGCTGAATTTATTGTCCAGTTTGTTTTCGCAGGATGCTGTTATTGATTTCCGGCTTTCAGATTTATCAAAAGAAAGTGGCTCACCAATGGAAATCAAAAGAGTTGGTTTGTCAGATTTGTACGTGTGCATTAAGATAGAACCCGGTACGAGATCGGCATTATCCGGAAGATTTTTTGCAAGCCATCCCAAACCACCTTCGCTTTTAATAGGACTATGAGGCGATTCAATTTTCCCCTGAGGATACAGGTAAACTGAACTTTTAGGCGTTTTTAGTACATCCAATGTGTATTGCATGGTATGCATACTACTTCTTGGATTGTCTCTGTCTATGGAATAAGCTCCAATCCATTTAAAGAAGCGGATTTCTTTCACTTGCTTGAGTTCCATAATGGCGCGGGCATTTTGGTGGAAGATGTACTCATTCAGCAAGAAGGGAATCAAGCCATCCCACCAAGAGGTATGGTTGAAGAAATATAGTGTGCTGCGTTTTGGGTCAGGCTTATAATCACACTGAAGATACACTTCATGAAATCTCCTTTTGAACAAATACCAGGTATATGTTCTGAATATCTTAATAAAAGAAGGGGAGATTTTGTCGGGGATGAATTCCAAAGGATCTATGATTGAGTCAGGTTTTTGGCAATATTCTGCCTAACTTTCGCAACTAACAGGCAAAACAACGATATCATTTTCATGATTGAAAAAAAAGTATTGATTGATCCGGATACTGCTAATTACGCAGAACAGTTTACCAAACCTGAGAGTGAGATTTGCAGAAAAGTAGCAGATGTTACGGATAAAGAATTGCAATACGCTGATATGCTCAGCGGTAGAATAGAAGGTCGATTACTGGCCATGTTAGTAGCCATATCAGGCGCTAAGCGAATACTGGAATTAGGCACATTCACGGGCTATTCTGCATTGTCTATGGCGGAAGCACTGCCTGAAGATGGCGAGCTTATCACCATAGAGATGAACAGCCGATACAGCGAGATGGCCGAGCGTCATTTTGCACTTAGTGAACATGGAGAAAAAATCACTCTAAAATTCGGTTTAGCAAAAGAGGTTTTACCAACTGTAAAGGCAAAATTTGATCTCATTTTTCTGGATGCCAATAAAGATGATTATCCTGAATATTATGAATTGCTATTGCCGCTGCTCCGTACTGGTGGGCTTTTGATTGTAGATAATGTACTTTGGTATGGCGGTGTATTAAAAGACGTGAAAGACCGAAAATCAGAAAGTATACATCAGTTAAACAGAATTATTCTCTCTGATAAGAGAGTAGAAAATGTACTTTTACCCGTCAGAGATGGTGTTCAAATTGTCCGAAAGTTATCGGATTAGAATCTAAATTTTATAATAACAATTACTATGCAAGCAACAGATTACAAACCGGCAAATGAGAGATATGACGAGATGATTTA
>SKIC01000114.1 GCA_007116685.1 Balneolales bacterium | reverse complement strand
TTTTGATTTCGAGAGCCGGATCTTCTTGAATCATCGGAATCCCTGTCACTTCTATTATCCGGGGCATCCTGACGAGGACTTTTTTTTCTTCCGGATGGCTTTTTCTTTGGGCGCCTTGCTTTGTTTTTCTGGGCCTCTTGAGATTCTTCTTTTGAGTCCGATTTAGTGACTTTGGCTTCTTCATCCTTTGGGGATGGAGCAACTTTTGGCTTCTTATTTCGAGCTTTTTGTGACGGTTTTCTGGAATTTGATTTACGGGAATCGCCTTTTTCATCCTTTGAAGCCGAAGACTCTTTAGGTTTACCCAATTCCGGCAAATCCATCTTTTTGATGGTATCCTCGCCCAACTCCTTATAGATAGATGCCAAATATCTGCGGTCTGCTCCAGATACAAACGTTATGGCATCTCCCTTGGATTCTGCCCTTGCCGTTCTACCGATACGATGTACGTAATCTTCCACATCTTTAGGAACCGAATAATTGATTACGTGGGAAATATTATCAATGTCTATTCCTCTGGAAATAACGTCTGTTGCAACAATGACACGATATTCGCCTTTGCGGAAACTCTCCAAAGCCAGTTCACGCTCTTGCTGGGTTTTATCACCATGAATACTTGTTACGTTGGCGCCTTTTCTGTGAAGTTCACGAGCTAACACATCTGCGTTTCGCTTTGTAGATGTGAAAATGATAGCAGATGTCCAGTTCGATTGCTCGTACAGGGCAAGCGTTAAAGGTAATTTATCGCGCTCGTTGACATGATACACAACTTGCGTAATTCCTGCTGCCGGCTTGTTTGTTGCCAGGGCGACCTGCTCGGGGTCTTTCATCATGGTGTTTACCAGCTGCACAATTTTTGGTGGCATTGTAGCAGAGAACATCAAATTCTGACGTTTTTCCGGCAAAGAACGCATAATGCGCATCACATCGGGGATAAAACCCATATCCAGCATTCTGTCGGCTTCGTCCAAAATAAAAAAGTCGATATCACTGAAATCAATCTTTTTCACCTTCATTTGGTCTAATAATCTACCGGGAGTGGCTACAATAACATCCACACCTTTGTGCAGAGCTTTGGATTGCCGCGACCAATCGTCGCCGCCATATACCGTTGCGGTGGATATTCCTGTGTGATAACCAATGCTCCAGAACTGCTCATCAACTTGCTTGGCTAACTCTCTGGTTGGGGTTAAGACCAAAGCACGGATGCCGTCTTTTTTATTTTTGTAAATCTGATTGAGCACCGGAATTGCGAATGCCGCTGTTTTTCCCGTGCCGGTTTGTGCAGAAGCGAGAAGGTCTTTTCCGCTTAATATGATTGGAATACATTGTTCCTGAATTGGGGTAGCATCTTCAAATCCTACGTCCCGTAGTCCGTCTAGTACCTCTGGTACCAGGTTTAAATCCTTAAATTGCAAAATATTATCTTTTAGAAAATGGAATAGTTCTAGCAGTGCTGGTTCTGAATCCATTTTTATAATAGCGCTTAAAATGTGTTTAGCAGGCTTTTCAAGACCTGATTGCTATCTGCGCTGTTATTGCTGAACCAGACTGCTCAACTTAAATTTCGATATCTGAGTAATATAAATATAAATTTTCCTATCTGTATGAATTTCTTGGGGCACGGTTCCGAAATCCCATACCTCAAAATTCAATAGATCACCCAAACAACTTTGGGCGATCGTTTTTTAGGAGAATCCAAAACCCCGCAATTGCCACAAATTCGGTTAAAATTACGGAAACAGCAGCCCCATACACTCCGAACTGCATAGCCAGGATAATCAGACTGATTACAGAAAACAAACCTGCTGCCAGTGTTACTTTTCGGAATAAAACATCTCGCCCTTTTGGTATCACCCAATGGTCTCCCAACAAATAGCCGATAATCAGTAATGGCAAGGCAAATACAAAAATGCGGAAAACAGAAACTGCTTCTGCAAACTCACTGCCAAACAAAAATGGAATTAACCAAGGTGCGGAAGCATATAATCCGGCGGTTACCAGAATACCAGCAGTTGTCAAACTCCAGAAAAGTCTTCGAAACATTTGCTGAAATAGGTCCGGCTTATCCTCATCCATCGCTTGAATAATCTTCGGAAAGAATACCTTTCCAATGGGATATGACAAACGATTCACAGCTCTGATTACTTTATCTGAAGCACCAAAGAATCCTACTTGGGAAATCCCGGCAAAAAATCCCAACAAGAAAATATTAGCTCTGGAATACAAACTTACGGCCAACCCACTCACAAAAAGCTCCCATCCTTCCGAAAATGCTGTTCGAACTTCTTTGATGGAAAAGTTACTGGTTCCCGTTTCCCGAAACATCATATTGTACAAGATGGTGTAAGCGAAAACAGAAGCAACAACTTGCAAAGCCAAAACTTTCCAGCCATCAGATGGCGATTCAACTAGAAAGATAATTCCGACGGCGTACAGTAATCCCGAGCCAATTACGACCATCGATGGCAAGACCAACCGTTCTGTTCCCCAAAAATACCAGTAATTCCTTAAACCAAGCGTTACAGCAAGTATAGCCGAAAACCATAGATAAACGAGGTTATCCCCAAAAAATGGAACAAAAACACCGGCAATTAGTGCGGTTGGAAAAATAATGATAGCCAATATGAGTTGTGCTCCGGTGATTCCAAGTGCTTTATGCGCACGTAGCCCACTTTGATTTTTTACAATGGCAATGCTTCGAGTGCCGGAGAGATTGAATCCATATTCAATAAAAACGGACAAAAAGTAGGCATAAGCCTGTGAGAAAATGACCAATCCGAAAACTTCTGGCCCAAGCACTCTACTCAAATAAGGTAAAACGGCGAGAGGAATCAGATACTGTATAAACTGAGCGAAATATAAACTGCCCGTATTCTGCGATATGCGATTCGGGCGAGTCATCAGATTCGCTGTCCGCCGGAAAGCAGATAGAGCGCTGCCATCCTTACGGCCAAACCATTTGTCACCTGATTCAAAATAATAGAGCGCTCACTATCAGCCACTTCGCTCTCTAATTCTACACCACGGTTTACGGGTCCGGGGTGCATAATGGTGAAATTCGGAAATTCTTTGAGATGTCGTTTTTTGATACCAAACCGTTCGTGATACTCCCGCAAACTTGGAAACAATCCCTGTCCCTGGCGCTCCATTTGGATGCGTAAAGCCATCGCCACATCGCACCATTCCAGACAAGCTTCTAAATCATGGGAAACCGTCACACCCAATTCATCCGGAGATGGAGGCATTAGCGTTTTGGGACCACAAATTATGACTTCCGCACCCAATTTTCGCAATCCGATAATATTCGAGCGCACCACACGGCTGTGAGCAATATCGCCTATAATAACCACTTTTAAACCAGCAACCTTACCAAACTTTTGGCGCATGGTGAACATATCTAACAAGGCCTGTGTAGGATGTTCGTGGGCTCCATCACCCGCATTAAGAATGGCAGCATTTACCGTTCTGGCCACAAAATGAGCTGTTCCCGGACTACTATGTCGCACCACCACCATATCAATTTTCATGGACTCAATATTTCGGATGGTATCTTTCAGGCTTTCGCCTTTGGAAACACTGGATGAAGAACTGGAAAAATTGACTACATCGGCACCCATACGTTTTTGAGCCAATTCGAAAGAAAGCCGGGTGCGGGTTGAATTTTCGTAAAAAAGATTAACTATCGTTTTATCGCGCAGCGTGGGAATTTTGGGAACAGGACGATTAAGAATTTCAAGAAAACGATCAGCCTGACTCAACACGTATTGTATATCTTGGGCAGAATAATCTGCCAGGCCTAACAAATGACGATGATTAAATTCGTAATCCGTACTCACGTTTCTGCGCTTTCTTTTTGGATGACCATAACTCTGTTTATGCCGTCTAAGCCGGCCACTTCCACTTGAATTTCTTCGTTTTGATAGGTGGGAACAAACATTCCTGTGTAATCAGCCTGAATGGGTAATTCCCGGTGGCCACGATCAATTAAACAACAGGCTTTAATACTTGCCGGACGCCCGAAACTCATCAAAGCATCCATAGCAGCCCGGATGGTTCGCCCTGTGTAGAGCACATCATCCACCAAAACCACATGTTTTTCTGTTAAATCGAAAGGGATTTCGGTAACCTGAACAGTGGGCATTTTCAGCTTAGTACGAAAATCATCCCGGTAGAAAGTAACATCCAAAACACCCAGGGGGAGTTTGTGATTATAAAAATGATGAATACGCTCCTGAAGCATTTTGGCCAAAAAAACGCCCCTGCGTTGCATACCTACAAGAGCTAAAGAGGCAACATCATCATAGGGCTCCACAATTTGATGGGCCAGTCGGTTTATAATCTTACCGTACTGTTCGTCTGTTAAAATTTCGGCAGCCTGCACCTTGCCTCACGTTTGGTTACTTTGGTTCTGAAATTATTGGCAGCAGGCATAGGAAGCAAGAAGATTATTCAGAAATTGGTGTTAGTCTTGAGGTTCAGGCTGATTGAGCATTTGAATCAAATTCTCGCTAAAGTTAAAGAGACTAAGAATTGGCATATTCGTTGGATAATCACAGCCTCTCATTTGAATTCATTGATATTCAGCCAATATCAGAGCTGTCCTAATTAAATTCTGAAAAGTCCAATTAGGTGGCGTCAAAGAGTTATAAGTCGCTAATGTAGTATTCTTCAGTCTTCGCGACGGCGAAGACACGGTTACGCCAATGGCGCACAGATCCATAGCCTGGGCATTCATGCTCAGGCGTCAAATTTCCAGATTTTTTTAATAATCAACGTTACATAAGAAATCGTTTTGGACAGATATTCAGCCAATATTTATCCTTTGATTACATTGTATTAAGGAAAATCCCTTACTTTTGTCTCAAGTGTAAGTGCACGCTTAAATGAGTTGCGTTTAATCAATCATCCACAAAATTCTACATGCCCGTTTCTAAAGGACCATTTATTCTTCTCAGTTTCTTTTCTATTTCATTACTTCTCTTAACTGCCTGTAATGATGATATTGATGGCAATGGGAATGGCCCAGCCCCGGAATTAACACTTATAGAAAGCTTCCCGCTTGCCATTAATGACCCCTCTGGATTGGTAATGGATAAATCCGGAGATTTTTTATGGACGGTAAGTGATGACCCCGGAGGTCATATTCATAAAATTAGTTTAACGGGTACTGTTTTGGGTGTTTTGTCCGCTTATGCCGGCGATGATATGGAAGGCATTACCATGAATCCCAACGATGGTACACTTTGGATTGTGGAAGAAAGACTGCGCAAAGTAATTCAACTCACTACAGAGGGTGAAGTTTTACAAGAGTTTGAAGTTTTCGTCCCTAATCAAAATATCAATGATGGCCTTGAGGGAATCACCTGGAATCCCCATAACGATCACGTCTATGTAGTAAATGAGAAAAACCCAAGGCGTTTTTTTGAATTTGATACCACCAATGATTTTGACCTCATCCGGGAAGTGGATATCAATTTTAGCGGAGAATTTTTTATGGGGGATTTGAGTGGCTTGTATTACGATCCTATTGGCGATGAAATATGGTTTCTGAGTGATGATTCTAAGAAACTTGTTGTCACAGATCAGAAATTAACTCCCCTTCGGACCTACCCCCTTTTTATAGATAAATTTGAAGGCATCGCCGGCGACTTGGCAAATAATCGTATTTATCTTGTGAATGATCGCCTCAATCGCTTGTATGTCTTTGCCTACGAATAAAAAACTCTTTCATACATATATGCCCGCGCAAAAACCTTCTATCGCTCTACTTACAGACCATCGCTACACTGCAAAACAGGCTAGGGAAGACGATTGGTATTTGGGAAATATTTTAAAAGACGATCATCTCCTAATGCAAGCTCTTGAAAAACGTGGCATTGCTTCGCAACGTCTTGATTGGGCAGACCCTAAGGTTGATTGGGCTACTTTTGATGCGATTGTTTTTCGTACCACATGGGATTATTACGAGCGTATTGATGAGTTTTCTGCCTGGCTCAAAGAGACAGAATCCAAAACCCGTGTTTTGAACAGCCCAGGTTTAATATGGTGGAATATGGATAAGCACTATCTCGCTGATTTGGAGAAATCCGGTGTACCTATTGTGCCTTCTGTATTTGTTGAAAAGAAATCTCAACTGGAACTTTCCCGAATTTTAGATGAAAACGATTGGGCACATGCCGTTATCAAGCCTTGTATTTCGGGCGGCGCATGGCATACCTACTTGGTTAATACAGAAAATGCTCCTAAAATTTCCCAAATCGTACAACCCTTATTAGAAAATCACGCTTTCCTGGTTCAGCCTTTTCTGGAGGATGTACGCACTACGGGCGAGGATACGCTTATGGTTTTTGATGGAACCGTAACACATGCCGTACGAAAAGTGCCCAAGCCCGGCGATTTCCGCGTGCAGGATGATCATGGCGGCACCGTACACCACCACGATGCCCTGCCCGAGCAAATCCAACTCGCCGAAAAAGCCATGGCAGCATGCCCCTCCCAACCGGTTTACGGACGTGTAGATATGGTCAGAAACGCCGCTGGTAAATGGGTGATTATGGAATTAGAAATCATAGAACCGGAATTATGGTTACGGTTTGACCCAAAGTCAGCAGAGGTATTTGCGGATGCGTTGGGGAGGGTGGTTTTGTAGACACTCTGGTATGATTATTATTTTTTGATTTTTTCAGCCACACTTGTAACAAAACTTGCTCTGCTTAGATAATCATATAAGCAACTGCTCATTGTGATCACATCCGAATAGCTTGTCTATGATATCGGAACTTTCTGCTTTTGCCTTATAAAACTTTGGTCTCATTTTTTAAATTATCCGGAGTTATTTGATGATGTTGGGTTTTACAAATTCTACCATGGAGATTAACACTTCGCTTCCGCTTGATGATGAAAAAATGCTTCGATTTGAGATGCATTCATTGATAAATATCTTCTCGGTTCTAATTTCTAATTTGTATGAACTGGAAGAGCTCACCGGTAAGCCGGAATTGGTGGAAAAAGCACTAAGCAGCCTGCATCAGGCTGGAAGAACCATAACCAGCAAACACTCCAATTTGTTAAATGATAGGTATGTTGAGCAGTTAAATCTTGAGATTCTAACAGCTGTTGAGAATTCAAAAATCTATCTCAAAAACGATGCAGGTCAAAAATTTCAAGGGGTTATCGAACACATCCTTCAAATTTTCAATCTGCGCATTGAAGAAATGCAAAGAGGAAATTCAGAGCTCGGCAAATGGTTATCCTTCTCAATCGAAGAGTTTAAGAAGGATTTTGATTTATTCTTCGATGCCGTAGCAAAAAACAGCCGTGGTAAATATAGAATTGTCGACAATCCTGAAGAAAAGACAGACAACGATTATCTGATTCAATTTGAAGTTAATGCTGAGCATAGTAATCATATAATCATGCCCCTGGCATTAAAAGACGTAATTCGTGACCTGCTAGCTAATGCCAGAAAGTACACCCCACGTGGTGGAACCATTTCCGCAGAAATTCATCAGAATAATGAAGAATTATGTATCAATATAGAAGACAATGGCCACGGCATTCCGGAAAGTGAAATTAAAGATGTGGTGAAATATGGGTTCCGCGGAAGCAATGTAAGAGATCAAATCCGCACCATGGGCGGTGGCGTAGGACTAACCAAGGCCTATTTTGTTACCAAAAGTCTAGATGGCAGAATGTGGATTGATTCTGCTTTGGAAAAAGGGACAAAAATTAGGATTGAAGTTCCCGTTCCGGCTGATAAAAAACGCTCTTCAAACACCCTTATTTAAGCCCCCCAAAAAACTTAAATAAGCACTGATACTATTTAAAGAAAGTGGCTTTTATTTAAATAAGCTTTAACCGGACAACTAGATAAACTTCAAAAAAATCGAGTAGTACCTATAACTTTCCTGTCTCTTTTTCGATATTACGTTCCACTTGCCTACTTCTCAATGATTTAGACTTCCTCCACAATAGAACAAAAATCTTGAGGATTCTCATTTTATAGCCAAAACCAAACTTCAATAACATCCCTTTTACATGCTCCACATAAATAACCTTGTCAAGCGATTCGATTCGGCTGTTGCTGTTCAGGATTTGGCGTTTGATGTGAAACAGGGAGAGATTCTCGCACTTCTAGGACCAAATGGCGCCGGGAAAACTACTACGCTCCGTATGATTACGGGTATTATTCAGCCCGATTCCGGTTCCATCACGTTTGCCTCTCCATTCAGCGGAAATCGCCAAGTCGATATTAGCCGCATTGGCTATCTCCCCGAAGAACGCGGGTTGTATACGGATATGCCCATCATCAAAACACTGATTTATTTGGGAACTCTTCGCGGTTTGGAGCGTCAGGATGCAAAAGAAAAAGCCATTTCCTGGTTGGATCGATTTTCACTAAAAGATCGCGCTTTGGAAAAACTGAGCTCGCTTTCAAAAGGAAATCAACAAAAAGTGCAGTTCATCTCAAGCATTCTCCATGAGCCGATTCTTGCCATTTTGGATGAGCCGTTTTCCGGTTTTGATCCCATAAATCAAGAATTGTTTTCAAAAGTAATCAGAGAATTGCGGGACAATGGAATGACCATCCTCATCAGTGCTCATCATTTACAGCTCATACAGCGCATTGCCGATCGTATCGTTTTGCTCAGAAAAGGTCAGGCCGTGATGTCAGGTTCGTGGGAGGAAATCCAGAAAAATGCTCATCAGCAGCGAAAACTCATGGTGCATTTTGAGCAGCCGCCAAAAAGTGAGGCGTTCTCGAAACATCTGGTAGATTACACTGCAAAAATCACAGATAATTCTGCTGAAATATTATTGCCATCTACAGGTTCTATGGACGAATTACTTTCCAATTTGCCAAAAATTGGGTCTGTTGCCAGTCTGAGCATGGAGCAAGCCAGCTTGCACGAAATATTTGTAGATACGTTTTCCAAAGTTGAGGAGGATGCATCATGACAAATTTTAAAGGGACATGGCAGGTTGCCAAATGGGAATTCAATCGGTTTTATAAGATTAAAGACGAAATCAAGGGCTTGTTCTATATGATTGTATTTGGTGCTCTTGGTTTTTTTGCGGTCACTTGGATTACCAGCTCACCGGAAGAAATGCGCTCAGTGCATTTGATTTCTAATGATTATATAAGCGCCGAAGAACTACAAACGGAAAGGCTCTTGGTTTCCACGATAAGTTCGAACGAATTGGCCATAAGCCGGGAATCATTAGATAATGGAGAAATAAATGCCATTCTGATTCCAGAATCACCGTTTGAAATACAACTAATTACTGCCCGTGATGGCGTCTGGCTGGAAATGCTGCGCAGCCGGATTTCAGAATTGACGATAGCGCACCGTCTGGCATCCGTAAATCTCGACAGCAACGATTGGGAAAAATTGCAAGCCGGGATTAATTGGCAAGTGGACGAACTGCGTGCAAGTCCGGAAAGCCGGCGGGCGGAATCCATCGCTGCTATAGTGATTATCGGGTTGTTGTTTATGAGTGTTTTTCTGGGATTTGCCTATCAATTCACGGCCATCACAGGCGAAAAAACATCGCGTATGACCGAGATGATGCTTTCCGTAATAACTCCGCAAATGTGGATAGATGGGAAAATTCTCGGAATTACACTTCTCGGATTGGTCAAAGTGTGTCTGTATTCCGGATTAAGTGTGTTCGGATTGTTACTGCTCAGCTATTTCTTTGGTACCGATTGGATTGCGTATCTATCTTTTCTGAATTTGGGTCATATTCTCGTATTTCTGATACTGGCCTTATTGGGAATTTTGATGTGGAACGCCTTTCTGGCTGGAGTGGCATCCACGATTGATGATCCGAATTCTTCAGAACGTGCTGCACTTATGTTCTTCCCGCTACTTCCGGTGATGATTGCAGCTTTAGCCTTAATCAACCCAAACAGCCTCCCGATGGTTATTCTGGGCATGTTTCCGATTACGTCTCCAGCCGTTTTGCCCGCCCGAATGATTCTGACCGACGTCGCCTGGTGGGAGGTTGCCGTTGCTGTAGTTTTACTGGCTTTCACGGTTCACGTTTTCCGCATCGTTGCAGGCAAAATCTTTGCCACTGCTATGTTGATGTATGGAAAAGAGCCAAGTTTCAAGGAATTGTGGCAATGGGTGA
>SKIC01000174.1 GCA_007116685.1 Balneolales bacterium | reverse complement strand
TCAAAGTGAAAAAACTCGGTACTACGGTTCTTGGGATGGGTTTATTAAAACGCTTTTTTAATCGCTCATTTGCGACTTTTCTTCGAGTTTTTGCTTTGTGAAGATTGTACTTCATGCTCAGGACACGATTTTACCCATCACCGACTCCCCGGCAACCGTTATATCACCGGGTTTTACAGTCACTGAGATATTTGATGGTACAATGATATCCATTCTGGAGCCAAATTTCATCATCCCAAACCTGTCGCCGACTTTTACTTCGTTTCCGACAGTAAGGTGAAATGTGATTCTACGTGCTATAAATCCAGTGATTTGCTTAAAAAAGATTTTTGTTCCGGAATTGTGTAGTAAGCCTATTTCAGATCGCTCATTCAATTCTGAGGATTTTTCGTGCCAGGCAACCAGATATTTTCCGGGGAAGTAATTCAGATATTCAATTACACCAGATAAAGGAATGCGGTTTACGTGAACATTGAGCGGTGACAAAAATATGCTGATTTGAGTGCCCCTACCCTTTATATATGTATTCTCCATCACCGGTTCTACTAAAAGAACCTTGCCATCGGCCGGAGCTATCAAAAGGTTAGGATCTTCAGGAATTACACGATCGGGATCACGAAAAAAATAAAGTGTGAAAATTATGGACACGATTGCGACCAAATAAAGCACCCAGGAAATCCATGAGCCCAGAAAAAAACCAATCAAAAAAATGATTATGGAAATAAAAGTAATTCCAAATATTGTGGAATAACCATCTTTTGCGAATTTCATAAATACCTTAATTGGTTACGTATCTGAGTATATCGTTGAATGTGGCAAAAATCATCAATCCTATGATTAGAACAAAACCAATTTGTTGAAGTGCCATTTTCACCCGGACGGATGGCTCTCGTCTGGTAATCCCTTCATAAATCAAAAACATGAGATGCCCTCCATCAAGCATAGGGATTGGTAGAATATTCATAATAGCTAATGTGATGCTCAGAAAAGCTGTGATACGCCAGAAACCTATCCATCCACCTCTTTCTGTAGCCTCAGCGGAAACGGAAGCAATAGCAATTGGTCCACCAAGATTTTCACGTACTGAAAGTGCTCCGGTTAATAATTGACCAAAGCCATTAATGATCCCCATAAAAGTATCATTCGTTTCGCGAACACCTTCTCTTACGGAACCGAAAAAGCCAAGTTGTTTGGTCTCAAATCCAAAATGAGTAAAAGGATCAACAGGCCCAACACCAATCATTCCGGTTGATGGATTTGGCGTGATTGGGATATCTATCTGGCTGTCTCCTCGCTGCACGGTAAACAAAAGTTCGCCGTCTGCGTTTTGGATTTTGCTCACCATTTGTATCCAGAAAGCTACTTCTTGGCCATCAATAGCAATGACTTCATCACCCTCCTGCAATCCGGCTTCTGCCGCACTTCCACCGGGTAATACGACTCCAATTCCGCTTGGCAAGGCATTGGTTAATGTGACAAAATCCTGGTTTCTGCTGATTTCATCTAAAAATCCCGGAGGGGTCACTAATTCAACCTGATTACCTTCTCTTTCTACTGTAAAACGAAGATCACTACTGGTAAAATCACTCATTGAAATCAGCATTTGAGAGCTGATATACTGCAATTCCCGGCCACGAACGCCAACCAATCGGTCACCGGTTTGAAAACCGGCCATTTCAGCCGTTGAGCCTTCCGGTACGTACAAAGGACCCACATTTTCAGCAGGAATTTGGTTCATTCCCTGCGACATGATGATGCCTGTGAAAATGAAGTAAGCCAAAATCATATTAAAAATTACGCCGGCTGTAATTACGATTATTCTTTGCCAGACCGGTTTTGAGCGGTATTCGTAATCCTTAGGTTCTGATTGCAAGTGCTCGGTATCCATACTTTCGTCAATCATTCCGCTGATTTTAACGTATCCGCCGAGTGGCGTCGCGGAAATACAGTAATCGGTATCTCCCTTTTTGAATCCGAAAAGTCTTGGTGGAAAGCCGATTGAAAAGCGCTCCACACGCATTCCAAATAGTTTCGCCGCAAGAAAGTGACCCAATTCATGAACAAGAACGAGTATAAAAATCGCGGCTCCGAAAACAGCAATGGTTTGTAATAGACTAAATAGCCAATCCATTCAGGTATTTGTGCAGTTGATTAAAGTTTTACTGACTGAGCAAAGTCTCTGGCAGCAGTATCCGTTTCATATAACGACGTAACTGTTACTGTCGTTGCATTGCTAATGCGATTGAGAGTTTGCTCAACTAATTTTGAGATGTGAATATAACCAATTTCTTTGTCCAAAAACCGTTGAACCGCAACTTCGTTTGCTGCGTTTAATATCGCCGGAGCATGGCTACCCTCTTTTAAAGCATCCATTGCCAATTTGAAGCAAGGAAATCGCTGATAATCAACGGGACGAAAATCCAGTTTTTGTATTTCAGACCAATTCATTCGGGGTGTTTCCAGTGGCCAGCGAACCGGATAACTCAATGCATACTGAATCGGCACTTTCATATCAGGATGACCCAATTGCGCTTTGGTTGAACCATCTGCAAATGTAACCATAGAATGAATGATGCTTTGAGGATGAATGACCGCCTCAATTTTTTCTAATGGGATATTGAACAGCCACTTTGCCTCAATAACTTCGAGCCCTTTGTTCATCATGGTAGCAGAATCAATGGTGATTTTTGCTCCCATCTCCCAATTTGGATGTTTCAAGGCGTCAGAAACGGTGATTTTGGGAAAATCTTCCAAGGGCGTATCCCGAAACGGTCCACCGCTGGCAGTAATAATTAATTGTTCGATATCTTTATCTCGTTCGCCCACCAAGCATTGTAGAATTGCTGAATGCTCAGAATCCACCGGTAATAATTGGTCTTTTTCTCGGCCACAATAAGATTCCAATAATGGTCCGCCAACTACCAGAGATTCCTTATTCGCCAAGGCAACCCTCTTGCCTGATTTCAGGGCCTCATACGTTGATGAAAAACCCGCAAAACCAACCAATGCATTTACAATCACATCAGCTTCGGGAAGACTCGCAATTTCCGGCAGACTACTCGCTAGTAAACATTCCGTTTCGCTGTGCCCAATGGCATTTCTCAAGGCGGGAAGATAATTTTCATCGCCTAAAATCGCGTACTTAGGATGAAATTCGTTGACTTGATCTGCCAGTAATTTCCAATTTCGATGCGCAGATAGGGCCAAAACCTGAAGCTTATCGCCATGCTGCCTAACAACTTCCAGAGTTTGCGTACCAATAGATCCGGTGGAGCCAAGAACGACAATTTTTTGAGTTTTCAAGGGATTAGGGTTGTTTCCGGGTAGTTTTATCGGCTTCAAGATAATAGTTATAGAGTTAAATTTTAATAAATAGAATCAATGTTTTGAGGTCAGGCAATCAGGGGAGTGATTTTCCAGTAAGGGAACCTTATCTGAGACATTTTTTTATGGAAAAGTAGTGTTGGCTAATGAGTCAGGATATTCTAATAGCGTCAGGATGACGCAGTTTTGTGCGCCGGGTGAGGATCACCTCGGCGGGGGAACTTTAATAAATATAATCAACTCACCAGCCCAGCCTTTTTGCTACTTGAAACATTTTTGAATGGGCTATTACAGTTTCATGTACCGAGGGGGCATATCCCCCGCTGAGTAATAATACTAAGGGAATATCTTTACGAGTTACAGCTTCTATGGCTACTTCTTCCCGCTTTTCTAATCCATTCAAGCTTAACGACAATCGACCAAAACGATCGGTTTCCAGGGGATCTATTCCTCCGAGATAAAAGACTAAATCGGGTTGAAATTCAGACAGTATGCGGGTTAAGGTGTCTGATAAAATTGTCAGATACTCTTCATCCCCTGTTTTATCAGGCAGACCAATATCAAGTGAGGATGGTGGTTTTCGAAAGGGGAAGTTTTTTTCGCCGTGTATGGAGAAAGTAAAAACGTCTGGATCATCCTTGAAAATCTCAGCGGTGCCATTTCCCTGGTGCACATCGCAGTCGATGACCATCACTTTTTTAACCCACATGGATTGCTTCAACATTTTTATTGCTACAGCCACATCGTTAAATACGCAAAAACCTTCCCCATTGTCAGGAAATGCGTGATGCGTGCCTCCAGCCAGGTTTCCGGCTAATCCATCTTGTAAAGCCATTAAGCCGGCATTGATGGTTCCCTGCACTGCCAATCGAGAGCGCCTTGCAAGCGAGTACGACCAGGGCAATCCCAAACGGCGAGCTTCTTTTCTCTCCAAATTTCCGTTAAAAATGGCATCCAAATAACGTGGCGTGTGGACTGTTCTGAGGCTATTATAACCCGCTTCTTGAGGATGAATCACTTCCGATGGCTTCACGATTCCTTTTTCCAGCAAATAATCGTGCAGTCCCTCAAATTTCCTCATTGGGAAAACGTGATCTTCGTTGATGTCCGCATAATAGCCAGCGTGGTAGGAAACTCTCATCTTACTTCTGACAAATCAAAGCCATCATGCGTCCGCTGTTTTGTTTTTGGCGACGGTAGGAATACAAACTCGTATCAGAAATTGTGCAACGGTCATCGATTGTGATGGATTCAGGCAGAATTCCATCGTTTTCCATTTGAGAACGTATGAATTTCTTTAAATCAACGTGGGGTTTTGAAAATGATTCACGGTCTACACAATCCTCAGGAAACTGCTCTGCTACTTCTTCCCCGACTTCGAAATTTTTCAGACTCAGACAAGGGCTCACATAAGCTTTCATGCTTTGGGGATTTGCACCCAACGAAATCATCACCTCAATAGCATCAGGAACTATATTTGAAACCGCCCCGCGCCAACCTGCGTGTAATGCAGCAATTACACCGTTTTTTTCGTCTGAAATCAAAATAGCAGCACAATCCGCGACGAGAATTCCCAGACAAAGATTTTTCTCTTTTGTGATGAGGCCATCAGTATCAGCATATTCTCCCGGTTGCTCGACAATTGCGATATTGGAGCTGTGAACCTGAACGCCCGTCGCCAATCCGGCATCCTGTAAGCCCAAACCCTGCATCACCATTTTTCGGTAACGCATCACTCTATCAGCATTTCCTTCCAATCTGACCGACATATTCAGACCATCGATAGTACCACCGGTAATAATATCCTCATTTGCTGTTGTAACAGCCGCCGTAATTTTCGGGTTGTCTTTCCAGATTTGCGGTCGAAGTAGTGAAATATCAGCCATTTTTTGCTGTGATTTTTGCTTTGAGAAGGTGATAAATCTCGTGATCAGGAAAATTGAAGCCTGTCCACAGTTTGAATGCAACCGAAGCCTGCCCTACGAACATTCCCAATCCATCTATGATTTCGGCTCCCTGTTCTTCTGCATCCATTAAAAATCTAGTTTTGAGAGGATTGTAAACGATATCGTAACAGATTTTATCCTTTAGACTCACAGCAGACTCCGTAGGAAATGGAGATTCGGAAATATTCGGATGCATTCCCAAAGGAGTCGTATTTACGATTAATTTTGCATTTTGGAGTTCATTTTCTATTTCCTGATAGGATTTGAAGAAAAGGCGCCCATCAGAAAACCAGGCATTTTCATTCAATTTCTGAGGATTTCGGCTGACTACACAAACGGAATCAAATCCCAATTGCAATAAGCCGTATACAACGGCCTTAGCTGCACCACCGGCTCCAAAAATCACGGCCGATTCACCCTTATAACTATCGCTTTTTAGTTTCAAGGGCTGGATGAATCCATCCACATCTGTGTTGTATCCCAAAAGTGCATCCCCGGACCTCACAACGGTATTCACAGCTCCTATTTGTTGAGATGTCTCGGAGATTTGATTCAAAAACTGTTGAATATCCTGCTTATAAGGAATGGTAACATTGGCTCCTTTGAAATTTGGGTGCCTTACAACCTTCTCGATTAGTTGGATTTGGTCTTTTGCAACCTCAATAGCATGATACGAACCTCTCAAACTATGAAATTGCAGTGCCCTGTTGTGGATGAGCGGAGACATACTGTGCCCCACAGGATTTCCAAACAAGGCATAAAATGGCTGCTCAGGTAAAGCGCTTTGTAAAAAAGAGTTTATTTTCATCGAAATGGGATTATTTCTCCGGATGGATACGCTTCTGCTTTTAGCATTTTAATCATGTGCTCGGCTACGTCTTTGGGAGAATTTAGCGCGCCGTCTTTTTTTGCATCGACAAAACTTTGCACAAAAGGAAAATCCTGAGCGTCTTGTTTACGAATCTCATCTTGCATTTGAGTATCAGTTCTGCCCGGATTATAAGCCGCTGCTTCTACAGCGTTCTTCATTTTTTTCTGCTCTTCGTGTATGCAGGAAGTAAACATATTCAGTCCGGCTTTGGTACTACAATAATGCGACCATCCCGGATAAGGACGATTCGCTGCACCGGAAGAGACATTTAAAATACGCTTTCTGCAAGACCAATCTTGCACTTGTTGAATGAATAAATGGCACATCATGACTGCCGAACTGAAATTAACCTGTAGATTTGCCAAAAACGTATCGGGATCATGCTTTCCAATGGGTCCCATTGGGGATAGCATACCTGCGTTATTAATTAATACCACGTCTTCAGTATCGTTTGGATTGATTTTACGGAAGATATCCTGAATCAAAGGCGTTAAGCCCTCAGGTCTGCTTAAATCTGCATGAAAAGTATGGACTGTTGTGCCTTTTTCCCTCAATTGATGTGCTTGTTCGCGCATTTCGCTACGAGCTAGTAAAAATAAAGTAGCATTTTCTCCTCCAAGTTGATTTGCGAGGTGAAACCCTATTCCACGAGATGCGCCTGTTATGATGTAGTAATTCATAAACTCCTATTTAATTGATTGTCTGTCTATATAATCAGCAGTTTTCGGTCTAAAATGATTCCATAAGAAGTAAATTTCAAACAGTGAAAATAGCAGATTGCCCAACGTAACAAAACATCGGGCTGCCGCCATATTGTAGAAAGCTAGATTTATATAATGCTGCACAATTGATTTCTTCGATTAGATGTGGATAAAATGCGGCTGTCCGAAACGTGTTTCGTTCTTCTACGATGCGGACAGCCTCGCTTTTCTATTTGGTTTTTCTCGTGGACCATGCTCTTACCTTTTAAAAGACTTTGCCTCTTTATTGATTGCGGCAGCCCGAGGTTAGCTTAGTTGAGGTTTCACAAGTGCCCGAAAATCAAGCCACATTTTCTCAATGGCTGAGTTGCTTTTTTTTTATATTGGGGATTGTTTTGAAGTCCTTAAACACCTCAGAAATTCTACTTTTTTGCGCCGTTTTACTCAAATCCTGCTTGTTTTAACGTTTCTTGTCATTGGTCTGGAATCTGCTGTTCAGGCACAAATTGGTAATCTTACCCGATACGAATTCAGAGCGGGTTTTTATGGTGGACCGGCAATGTATATTGGCGAATATAATCCCTGGAGATTTGGCGACCCGTTTACCTATGGTGATCCGGAAACGACAACAGCTAGTTATGGTGGGGAAATTAACTATGGCGCTTTCCTCAATCTGCGATTAACACATCGCATTTTTCTTCGGACTAATCTCGAATTCGGTAATCTGAGATACATCGATGAGGACATGGACTACATTATGTCAACGCCCTACAGCACACTTCAATTGAAACTTGATTTCAAAGGAAACCCAAACGGGCGCTTACGTCCTTATCTCTCAACCGGATACGGATTACTGAATTTTCGATCTCCCGCACCAAATACTCATCCCGACTTTTTAGATTTTGAATCCACCGAATCAGGAACCCGAATTAGCGCCTCGGTTATCCCCATCACATTTGGAATGGAATATCACATCACAGAAAGAACAGCGCTATTTACAGAAGCGGGTTTCCATCTCACTACCACCGACCAGTTGGATAATTTCAGGCCACCGGAATCAGATTTCACACTATCCAATGATGCATTCATGAGTTTTCGATTTGGATTGAGTATGGAAATTCTTCGCAGAAGTACCTTGCCTGTCCGGGTAGGAAATATCCCCGAGGCGAAAGCTCTCGACACCAGTGGAGATTTTATTGCTTTAGAAAAAACTGATCCCGATTTATTTGAGCCAATTCCGGTAGATGAATTAATTGCTGAACAACGCAGAATTCAAGAAGAAGCCGCCCTAGCCGAAGAATTGGCACGAGAGGAAGAAGAACGCCTTCGCCGTGAAGAGGAAGAGCGCTTGGCTCTTGAAGAAGAACAACGGCGCCTTCAGGAAGAACGTGAGCGGGAACTCGCTATTAGAGACAGCCTCCGACTTGCGGAAGGAAGAACGCCCGTTGTTCGGATTGTTGATCCTGAAGAAAGAGACTTTGAACCGGAACGTGCGCTTGATGAATTGGAAGAAATTCGAGAAGAACGCAGACGCCTGGCTGATCTTGGTGAAATTGATTTATCTCGATGGGATCCCTCTATGCCTGTAATTGTAACTACGCCAAATCCTATTGCTCAAGATATGATTGACGAAAGTGGAATTGCAATCACGGCTCCACCTCAGGGGTATTACGTCCAGGTTTTTGCATCCGTTGGTCCCATATCCGCCAGCAGAGCCAGAGATTTGACCATTGCAGCCATGGGTGATATTCTGGAAGATGCTCAGCGTCAGGTTATCATTACCCGCAGACAGCAATTTTATGAAGTCAGAATTGGAGTGTTTGATTCCTACGATGACACCATTGCTGTACTGCGCGAGATTCAAGGCACGTTTGTTGATTCCTATACACTGATATATATACCCAGTGAATAACAGAATCCTCAAAAATGCGGCTTATACGCAATTTTTTGACACTTTTACTATTTCTGATTTTTTATCAGAATAGCATCGCACAGGAAAACCCTTCCTGGCGTGATGGAATAACGGTTGATTTTTCTGCCGGTGTGCCCTTCTACATGGGAGATTTTGATCATTTATGGGTGATGGATCAACAATTCAATCGCTTGCCTTTAGGACCGCGATCCCAATACAATGCCACCTCTTTTGCTGCCGGATTGAATGTGCCACTTTCTAATGTTTTTAACTTCCGCGTTCGGTTTTCTCACTCTACCATTTTTTTCACCGAAAATTCTGTTCAGTTAAATTTTAAAAATACCGTTTTTGATGCTGCTGCAAATTTGGATATCAATCTCATCAACAGAAGGTTTGGATGGTATCTCACTACCGGACTCGGTGCCAATAATCATTTTGATGCCAAAGTATTCCGCTCTTTGATGGAGATGGAAACTGAGCCTAATTTTGATCGAAAATGGTCATTTTCCACAAATTTTGGAACGGGATTTCAATTTAGCATAACTCCCGAAATTGCCGTTTTTACTGAATTAGAATGGTTATTTACGGGATCTGATCGTATTGATGGATACCACGGTGATGATCCTGAGTTTTTTGGGATGGAAATGGAAGATCCCAAAGGATATTTCCAACGTGACCAAATCGTGAGTGCTCGTGGCGGAATTCGATATACGTTCCGCAGAACTGCCCGACAAGTTGAGGAGCGTCCCTTCTCTGATTTGGTAAGTAGTTATGTTCCTGATCCTGATCGTCCTGAGCCGGAAGATATTGAACCGGAAGAAATCGACGACAGACCCGCTGAATGGATTCGCCTTGGCGTCAGACGCAATCTGGACGGAATTACTATCGCTGTAGAATATGCTCGTAATCTTGAAGAATTAGAACGGCAAAAAGAAGTTGCCAATCGCATCGTATCCCAATTACACGGCGAACTCGATCTCGAAGTTTTCCTCCTTGCCGATAACCAGGGATTTACGGTTCATTTCGGAAATTTTAGATCTGTAGCGGAAGCCAGATTGTACGTCCCACAAATCAGAAATTATTATTCGGGTGCACAAATTCGTCGGCATTGAGAGATCAATATTGGCTATCTCTAAAAACCACCCGTAGTGGCGTAACTTTCTACAAACCCGTATCACCTATCCCCAAAAATCACGTTCAACGTTCGACATTCGACATTCGACAAAATCCCCATTTCATTCCGAGCCGGAGTCCGTTCTAATCTCCGATTCGTTTTTCGCCGGCGCATTTGCGCTAGCCGGCTTTTTTATCCCGGGGTATCGCTCCGCTCGACCCCGGGCTACCAATATTCCGCTCCTCCGGAGCTTGAGCTGTAGTCAAGAAATCGATTTG
>SKIC01000290.1 GCA_007116685.1 Balneolales bacterium | reverse complement strand
TGATGAAAGCGAAGTACTGATTGAAAAAGACCTCAAAACTGAAACTGCATCACTCCCGAAACTCCATACTGCGCATCATCCCCTCCGATGAGCGTAAGAGCATTTACCTGAAAGCTGATTAAACTTGTTGCCTGATGATTCCAGCCTAAGGTAATTACTTGAGTATCTGTGTTGCCTAAATCATAAGAGAGATAATCGAGGCGGACCAGAATTTCGTTTTTTTCGTTTAGATGGCTACCGAGGGTGGCATAGAAACCGGTGATGGTTTCGGTTTCGTTTGCAAATTCAAGAGCGTCAAACTGCGTTTGCAGAAATTCGGCAGTGGCAAAGAAACGAGAGCCACGGTAATCAACATAGCCACCGTACAAGAGCCTGTCTCCTGTGCTGCTCAGTCCGGAATTCCCGACATTTATATCGCGGGTTTGGTTAAGGCCAAGATTGCTTCCGATTTCAAAAACGCCGTCATCAAGATTAGCCTGATAGGCAAAACGGGTAATGTATAAAAAACGTCCGTCGTTATCTCTTGTCAATCCTGAACCATTGTAAACGCCCACACGATACAGAAAGCTTCCCGTCTCACCGAGTAACGTGACTCCAATTTCTCTGGAGTTCATCATGGTTCCAACCTGCCTTGCACGGTTTATGAGATCGGTATCTCCGGGTCCCGGATCAAGATCACGGCTTAAAAATGGTTTAAAAGCTCCGGTAACAACTTGGAGATTTTCATTGAATTGGTAGCCTACCTGAGCATCAAAAACACTAACCTGTTTTCTGAATTCGAGCTGGAGGCGGTAGGTAAATCCGTTATCAACCGCACCACGTAGATCCAACCTTGTTGCACCAAGATCGAAGGCACGACCACCATTAAAATCATCATCCTGAAAAGAAAAAACGGCTTCGGATTGAAGTAATAATCCAACTGAAAACACATCTGTTTTCAATCTTTCTGACAATTCTTCAAAATTGGGCTCTTGTGAAAATGAATATTGGGTAAAAGTGAGTGAACTGATAAGAAATAGAATATAAAATCTCATGCAGATTGGTTTGGTTTAGTGCGTTGATTTGAATTTGACTCAATATAGTTTGTTATGTAGCGCGTTTCAATTGGACTTGATTGGGGTTGGAAGATTTCGACTTTGGCATTTTAATTCTGCTATTAATTTCATCGAACATATTGCTACTAATCCATTCCTCCCCTTATACTTGTCTGATATAGGTCTTATTTAAATGTGGATGGAAAATAGGAAACACAGATGGGTTCAATCGTACAAGAAAAAATTGCGACTGACTTCAGGCAACAAGTAAATGGCGATAAAAAAGTAAAAAATGCGTATCTGCTTGTGCATTCTGAAAGGTTGGGTGTTGATATTAATATTGCTGAGGGAAAAACGGGAGAAGTAAATGCTAGTCCGGAGCAGGCAAACCATCTTGCATCTGTTGGAAAGCTGATTACGGCAACCTTAGTAGGTATGCTATACGATAAAGGTAAATTGGCCTTCGATAATCCCATCAGCCAATTTTTGGATGCAGATATAATGCGTAGGCTACACATTTACAAGGGCAAAGATTATTCCGATCAGATTCGTATCAAGCACTTACTTCAGCAAACATCCGGATTAGATGATGTCTTTTTCCCGTTATTCGAAAAAATGATTGACGATTCTACGCTAAAATTTACGGTGCGTGAAGCCTTGGAGTGGGGAAAATACAATCTAAAACCAGTTGCTGAGCCCGGAAGAAAGCACTTTTATACCGACACGAATTATTACCTATTAGGCTTGATTATCGAAAGTATCACGGGAAAATCATTCCACGAGGCTGTTCATGAGATGATTTTGGAGCCACTTAAGATGGATAATGCTTATATCAACGGATATACCGAGCCGAAAATAGCGCCCAAGCTCCCTCCTGCGCATATTTATCTCAAAAATATCAATTTCATTGATAACCACAGAATTGCACAAATTGATTATTCAGGAGGAGGTATCGTGGCTCCCTTGAGCGAATTTCTCATTTTTATGAAGGCATTAGTAAATGGCAAATTGGTAACAGATGAGACATTGCACAAAATGATTTACGATGATATAAAAATGGGATTTCCCGCCATTGGTTTTGATTATGGCTACTCTGTATGGAAACCGAAAGCCATTCCCTTGTTAATGCCTGCGAAATATTTTTGCTGGGGCTGTGTAGGAATTACCGGAGCTTTTATGTTCTATCATCCGGAAACGGAAGCATTCATAATTGGCACATTCAATGATAAATCCTATACCTCTAAAGCCTTACGTTTTATGTTTTCGAAGGTGATTAAGCCTTTGTTGGCAGTTAAATAAATAGATCTTTTTTTTCGGCAGGCTACTAACCTGACGAAGTTTGCATTTTGAACATTCTGCGAATTTGCATCACCTTACAGCAAATCCAATACACGAGCTTGAAGCACATTAGCTTGTGATAGTGCGGCTACCTGAAACTGTTGTAAAATTCTAAGTCGTATTTCATCTGATGCCTCACGCGCAAGATTAGCGTCTATTAACCGGGAGCGGCTAGCATTATTAGCGTTTATACTACTTTGTAAAGTCTGCTCCCTAATACTCAATCTCTTTTGCTGCGTTCCGATATCGTTTATTACGGTTAATAATCGATTTATGGAATCATCAATATTCTCTATCAAAATA
>SKIC01000303.1 GCA_007116685.1 Balneolales bacterium | reverse complement strand
GTTTTTTTTTTTTTTTTATGATGTAATCGTCTTCTAGCCTCTTGAGAAAACTGATATCTTCAAAATCATCGATAATGAAGCTGATTATCTGTTTAAGAGAATTCAGGAACTTGGCTTCAAGGTGGAAATCACCAAAGGTGCCAAGGAGTTCTTATCAGAGAAAGGCTATGATCCAAAGTTTGGTGCTAGACCTCTAAAGCGTGCCATTCAAAAGTATGTTGAAGATCCGCTTGCAGAAGAAATGCTCAGCGAAGAACGCATAGAGAATTCTACCATTCGCATAAAAATGAATGCCTCACGAGATGGACTTCAGTTCGAATGGAAAGAAGCATCTTCTGAAGATTCCTCATCCGAAGAGGAAGCAAAAAGCACGAAATAAGGTGCTATAACTCTCATTTAAAGCGACTCTTGATATCAGGAGTCGCTTTTTTTATGCCCATTATTCTATTAATCCAGACGAATAACGAGATTTTGATGGGCTCCACGCATTACATAGAGTCCGGCTCTCAAACTATCAAATGTGAGGGGTAATCTTGGGTGATATCCCAACACAACTGGAACCTCTGCTCTATTTATGCTTCGCTCTCCGATATTCACGGTTGTAATTTGAGCATTTCGGATACGGCTGTTATCCTGATCGCCGGATAAAATTAATATGGTATCAGATTGCGGCAAATAATCAGAAAGAATGATACTGCCTGACCGGATGGAAGTCGCTCCCACTCTGTTACCATTAGAAGCATTCATCACCACTACTCTTGCAGAAGCTTGAGCTACGAGGAAGTTTCCGTCTCTAGTTAGTGACAACTTCAAGGGTTCAAAATCCAAATCAATACTATTGATTACGGTGCCATTAGCATCCAGCATTACAGCAGAGAGATTACCTTGGTTTGAAATCAAATCAACCAATAAACGCGAGCCGTTATCCAATACATCCAGGGATGATATGGTTTGATCAGAACTTTCGAAAACTCTGATATGATTTTCATCACCTGCAAACCGGAGAATAACCGAGCCTCTGTTACTGCCGTAAAAAATCTCCGGGATGTAGAAAAAGAAGCCGGACTGATTCTCACTCATCGCCAATTGCGATAATCCTGTTCTGATATTGGTTCCGCGTAAGGCTGATACTGAGGCTTCAATTTCACCTGTAGGGCTAAAAAAATCGTAGAACAGAATATTATTTCGAATTACAACACCCCCATTATTTAAGGCATAAATTTGAACGGAGGGGTCGTCTGAGCGAATTTCTACTTTGGAATCATAAGAAGCTAATTTCGTTACCCCGTTTTCTACTACGATTACTTCATAGGTGCTCTCATTCGTAGTCAGGAGCGCAACGTATTGGCCTGATTCTGAGCGACTAATATCATGAATGTTGGAAAATTGCAGGTCGCTGTTGAGAAATCTAACCTGCCGCCCCCGAATTTCCACCGTTACATCTTGCTCAAAATCATTGGTTGCAGGTAGCAAGAATTGTTGAAGTCCCAATCCACTTGTTGATGCACCGGTAGTAACAGAAAGATTTTGGGCATTCAGGTTTTGGTTTATGAAAATGCTTATTGTAAGAATGAGTAGTTTTAATAGAAGTGGTTTCATACCCTTACATTGATTAGTCATTTAGAGCAATTTTAGTGTGATACATTTTCTTAGCGTATTTCCTCCGTACAGAGGTGGTATTTCAAACTTCAGCGTCTATTTATACAACGAGTTAACGCAAAAATATAAAATAACTGCCTGGAATTATAAAAAGTTATATCCATCTTTTTTATTTCCGGGAATGACCCAATATTTGAGAGAAGGCGAGACTTTCAGTAATCGAATTCTGCATAGTTTTAATCCATTGTACTGGCCCTTCTCCTCAAAAAAAATCCCGGCCAATAGCGATGATATATTACTCTACTCCTACTGGCACCCTTTTTTCGTACCCGCCCTGAGAACGCATATCCGTTCTTATAAAAGACGTGGTGGCGGTAAAGTAATCGGGTTGTGCCACAATCTTAGCCCACATGAATCTTTCCCCTTCCAGGAAAGGTTGATCAAAAGTCTTATAAGTGAAACCAATAAAGTAATTCTGCTTTCATCTAAAACGGAAGAGGAGTTTCAGAAAATGAATATTCCTTGTGATTATTCTACACTTTTCCACCCTGTTTACGAACAAGATGAATCGGATCTAACGGGTGCTGAACTCAGAGAAAAATACGGTATGGAGCCAGAGGAAAAAGTAATTCTCTTTTTTGGGCTGATTAGAGAATACAAAGGTTTAGATATTCTGATTGATGCTTTGAACACAATCGATTTCGAGAAATATAATATACGCCCATTCATAGTTGGTGAGTTCTACGCTGATAAAAATAAGATATTAGACAAAATTGCCGCTTCTACTCGCGAGAAATATATCGTGATAGACGAATTTGTTACCAATCAGGAAGTTGCCGAGGTATTTAAAGTATCTGATTTGACCGTTCTGCCCTACAGAAATGCCAGCCAAAGTGGAATTCTGGCTAATGCTATAAATTTTGAAGTTCCGGCCATAGTTAGCGGCGAACCCGGTTTCAGGGATTACATCACCCACAAAGAAAACGGCTTTATTTTAGAGAACAATTCTTCTATAGATTTAGCAGATGCTATCAATTATAGCTTAGCAAACAATAATTTAGAGACTTGGAAGAACAAATT
>SKIC01000025.1 GCA_007116685.1 Balneolales bacterium | reverse complement strand
TACAATACACGTTGTAATCCCAAACAACAAGATAGATATGGGCAAACCGGCTTTGGAAAAATCAAGAAATTTATATTTCCCGGGCCCCATCACCATTAAATTGGTCTGGTAGCCATAAGGGGACAAAAAACTGGCTGAAGCAGCCACGGCAACCGGAATGGCTAGTGCGTGGGGATCAAGATTCATTTCCAAGGCCATAATTATAGCTATAGGCACCATTAACGCGGCTGCGGCATTATTCGTAATTACTTCTGTTAAGATATTTGTTACTAAATAAACTACGGCAATTACAGTTATGATACCAAACCCGGTGGCAATCAATAGCAAAAAATCTGATATTATTGACGCTAAGCCGCTTGCTTCCAGTGCTTGCCCAATACCCAAAGCAGCCGCGATCACTGTTAAAATGGGTAAATTAGCTTCTTTGATTACTTTGTTTTCCGGAAGACATTGTAATAAAATAAGGAGAATGGCTGCGCCCAGAGAAGCAATTACAATGGGCACAAAATTGAGTGCCGCCAAGAGAATCATTACCACTGTAATTCCAAGAACAATTGGTACTTTACTCACATCAGTCGTGAGCGCATCGCCTTTTTTTACTACCAGGTAGAAATCCCCCTTTTCGGAATTCCATTGCTTGTCAAATCCTTGTTTTGCTTCTATAAGCAGTAAATCTCCTGCTTGAATCTTCATGTGGCCAAGAGACTGCTGAATCAACTCTTCTTTACGTTGTATTGCTACTACAACGCCACGAAATCGTTCTCTGAAGTTGGTTTCTTTCAGCGATTTCCCAACCAATCGCGATGAACTGGCTACCACAGCCTGGAAAATGGGTAAATTGGCATTGGTGTCTTGTTCATGTAATTCTGGCACTGCTCGCGACAAACCATAATCTCTCATGAGAATGTCCTGATATTGCGGGCTGCCTATAAATGTGAGCTTGTCTCCCTGCTGCACTCTGAATGACGGTCCTACCGGCCCGATAATGTGTCCGGCTCTTTTCACATGGGCGACATAGGCAATCTTTAAATCCCGCAAACCACATTCGGTGAGTGTTTTTCCGTGAAAATTCGAATTTTGAGGAATTTCCAGGTCGTATTGATACTTGTCATCGTTGTCTTCCGTTTTGGTCGTTTGGTATTCGGGAAGCATGTGATGCATAAACAAAGACATGTACAAAAAAACCAGAACCGCTGCCGGTAAGCCAATCCAGGTGAGTTCAAAGAAGCGAAAAGGTTCGTACCCTCTCTCCTCCAACATCCCCGAAACAATCAAGTTCGTAGAGGTACCGATCAGCGTTACAATACCACCAATTATAGCGGCATACGACAATGGTATGAGTATTTTGGAGGAAGATATCCCCGTTTTTTGACTCCACCGCTGAATTTGCGGAATGAGCATGGCCACAATGGGCGTATTGTTCAGAAATGCGGAAGCAAAAGAGGTAAAAGCCGTCAATCGCGCCACCACGGATGTTGTACTTTTCCCCGCCGGAAGTAACCATTTTGCCGTTTGATCCAAAGCTCCGGTATGTTGCACGGCAGCGGCTACTATAAATAAGGCACCCACCGTAAAAACTGCGGTATTTGAAAATCCACTAAACGCCTGCGCGGGCGAAATGATACCCACAAAAAGTAATACCGCTAATGCGCCCACAAACAAAAGTACCGGACGGAGTACATCGCGTATTAATAATATGATAAGCGCAACAATCACCACCAAGGTTATGCTCTCTGGCAGGTATGGAACTTCGTAAATCACGTTGGACTAATATCCAAGTTTCTGAAGTAGTTGCTTGTGTTTTGTTGTGGTATCACCAATCGCAAAAAAAGCCGGGTTTCGCAGATCGGGTTTTTGATACCTCATCACATCGCCATTCATTTGATACACGTCCCCACCGGCGACCTTCAAAATGCAATGTGCTGCGGCAATATCCCATTCCATAGTGGGTTTGTCCCGCAGATAAAAATCCGCTTTACCTTCCGCAATCAGCATAAATTTGAACGAACTCCCCATACTTTGTAATGCTTCCGTATCCAGTAATTCCTTTAACTGCATTACTTTGGGGCCCGCATGATCTTTGCTGGCTACCAACACCGGATTTTTGCCCGGATTTTTTCTGCATCGGATCTCAGTTTTATGCCCTGATTCAATTTTGTAGGCTTTCGAACCAATTTCTGCATGATATACTAAATCAGGGACAGGTGCATAAATGACGGCGAGATGCGGATGCCCATCTTTCATTAATGCGATATTAACCGTGAATTCTCCCGTTTTTTTGATGAATTCCTTTGTTCCATCCAAGGGGTCAACCAGCCAATAGGTATCAGTTGTCACTGTTTTATCCGCTGATTCCTCAGATAACACGGGTATTTCAGGGGTGAGCGATGCTAAGTCTTTACAAATACTATGATGAGATGCCATATCGGCTTTGGTGAGCGGAGAATCATCACTTTTCTGCTCATAAGTCGCTTCCACATCGTACCATTTCAGAATTTCTTTTCCAGCTTTTCGGGCGATATGTTCAAGTTGCGAAATCAAAATTATTTTAGGTGTTTGGTCTTAATGGTGAGTTAACCTTCTTATTGAAGCAACTTTCTCAAATACGCTCCGTACTGATTTTTTTTCAATTCTTCTGCTTTTTCGAGTATTTCTTCGGAGCTGATCCATTTTTTTCGCCAGGCGATTTCTTCCAAACAAGC
>SKIC01000052.1 GCA_007116685.1 Balneolales bacterium | reverse complement strand
TGCTGAAAAGAATTAAATGAGATGATTGTTACAAGTCCGGTTAAACCAGATCATTCTAAGCGCAAAAGGATAGATTTTCCTGTTCAGGGGAATGGTATGCCAGCCTCCCGAGCAGCAATTCCCGAAAGCGAAAAAACAGGTATCGCACCTTGGAAAATTGTGGCGTTTAGCTTGCTGCTTGGTATTGCGGGTTACTTCTATATAAGCCACGTTTTTACTACACAGAATATTTTGAGAGATGTAACTCTGCTCCAACGCGAATATGACTCTGTTTTACGAATGTATGAAGACCGTGCTTTAACCTACGACCGGATGACCGGACCTGCAGAAGTTTACCGACGAGCAACCGAACTGGGATTAATTCACGGTGGTGCCACTGACCCTATAATCAGGATTAAGGAGTAGCAGGAAAAACGTGAAAAACGAGCGTATTGTCATATTAAGCCGCATGTTTATAGTTTTTGGTCTGGTACTATTACTGCCTGTGGCTATTGCGTTTCAGATTTTGCGTATTCAGGTTTTGGAAGGTGAAAACCTCAGAAACTTATGGTCGGCACAAACTCTGGATTATATACCTATACCTGCCCAAAGAGGAAATATTCTGGATGCAAGCGGGCGGTTATTGGTAACTAATTCTGTGTCTTACCGAGTAGCTGTTGATCCATTGGCTCCCGGCATGAAACCGGAATATTTAGAGAAAATCGCAAAGATTTTAGCAGAGCACACCGATAATTCGGTGACTCATTATCAACGTAGAATGACAAGTGCTCCGGCTGGATCACGATATATCGTTTTGAATAGGGAGGTCGGTTATCCTGCTTATGTTGCCTTGCGCGATTTAGGATATCGTGGAGTTATTCTCGAAGAGCAGTATAAAAGACGGTATAACTACGACGGTCTAGGAGCACACGTTATCGGATTTGTAAATCATGAGTTCCGAGGTATGATGGGTTTGGAATCCGCTTATGATACCCAATTGCGTGGTGTGGATGGGATTCGCCAAGTTCGCAGAGACCGTAGTGGAAGAATTCGAGCTGTGGTTGGTGCTCCAAGGAAAAATCCTAAGCAAGGGTATACTATTCAAACTACGATTGATGCCGACATTCAGGCCATTGTAGAAGAAGAGTTGAAAAATGGTGTTTTCTGGGCTCGTGCTAATTACGGAACTGCCATAGTTATGGACCCACGCACTGGTGCTATAAAAGCAATGGCGAATTACCCCACATTCAATCCCAATGCACCGGCTAGTTCTCCAACTGAAAATCGTAGAAATTTTGCTATTTCTGATATGATTGAGCCGGGCTCAACATTTAAGTTGGTAACCAGTATTGCTGCAGTAGAGCATAATGTATTTGACGACGATGAAATTTTTCGAACTCCTGAAAATGGTCGGAAAATGATTCATGGTCAGATGATGCGAGATCATAATCCACTAGGTGATTTAACTTTTGCGCAGGTAATGCAAAAGTCATCCAATATTGGTACAGCAGAACTGGCAATGCGATTAACACCGGATATTTTTTATCAGTATGCCAGAAATTTAGGATTTGGTTCGCCAACATCAGTCGGTTTACCTAATGAGGAAAGCGGTAGAATCAGAAAGCCATTCGAGTGGTCTCAAGTTACACTCCCTTGGATTTCTATTGGGTACGAAGTTCAGGTAACACCCATTCAGATTCTTCAGGCTTATGCCGCCCTCGCGAATAATGGAATTATGATGCGTCCGTACGTTGTCGAAAGTGTGCAGGATGAAAGGGGACGAGTTGTAGAACAAATAGGGCCGAAAGAAATCAGAAGAGCTATTAGGTCGGAAACAGTGGCATATTTGGAGCCGGTATTTCATGGAGTGGTCTCTGATTCTGGCACAGCTATGTACGCACGAATAGAAGACTTTCCCATTGCCGGAAAAACAGGAACGGCACAAAAATTTATTGACGGTAGGTATCAGGCCCGATATCGTGCCTCATTTGTTGGATATTATCCCGTAGATGATCCACAATACATATCTGTTGTAATTCTTGATGAGCCAAGAATCAGTTACTTCGGTGGATTTACCGCTGGTTCAATATTTCGAAATATCACTACGAGAATTATCGGTATTGATGAAAATCTGCAACGTGCCCCTTCTATAAATGATGAAATTAATGCTATTGCAAAAATGCCATTGGTAAGAGGCTTGACTGTACCACAGGCAAAAGAACGGCTTGCTGATTTGGGAATACCATTTTTGTATCAGGGAAGTGGTAATCGAGTATTAAACCAAGAGCCTGATCCGGGTACTGAACTCGACAGATATGCCTCTAACGCTGTTATTTTCTTAGGTGAACATGCCAATTTAAATGATGATGAATTAAGAAATATCATTCCGGATGTTCGAAATTTAAGCATGCGTAGAGCCGTTGCTTTATTGGAAAAACAAGGTTTTGAAGTAAACATTATTGGTTCCGGAACAGTGCACACCCAATTTCCTTCAGCCGGTAGTACGCTGGGAATTGGTCGTGAAGTAACCATACGTGGGCGCGCGAGAGATTTACCAAGCATTTTATCGGAGGCTGCTCGCTAAAATGAATCAGAAAAGACTCATATCACTATTGAATCCTATTAAAGTTTGCGGTAATTTTACCGGCGAATTAGGTGATTTGCGTCTTGATTCTCGCGCAGTACAACCGGGCGATGTTTTCATCGCTGTTAAAGGTTCGCAACAAGACGGACATCACTTTATCACGTCAGCCATCGGTAACCGGGCAGGTGCTATTCTTGCAGAGCATTTGCCTGAAGTGCCAACAAGCGTATTGGGCATTGAGATCGCCAGCACCGGGAATTCGCTCGGGAGATTAGCCCAAACGTATTACGACAATCCCGCTGACAAGCTTATCCTAAATGCAGTTACTGGTACAAACGGTAAAACAACCGTCACTTCTTTATTATACCAGGTATTTGCTTTGTTGAATTATCGTCCCGGATTACTCGGAACGAATGCCATTTGCTACGGAAATAAAACCTACGCCAGTCGCTTAACTACTCCCGATGCCACTGAATTGGCACGTATTATGAGCAGAATGGTAAAAGTGGAAACCGATTCGGTATTTATGGAAGTTTCCTCTCATGCATTAGAGCAGGGTAGAAATGATGGTATATCCTTCAAAACTGCTGTGTTTACTAATCTCAGTCATGATCATCTGGATTACCATTTTTCCATGGATGCGTATGCCGCAGCCAAAAAGAAACTTTTTGATGGTTTGTCAGAAGATAGCATAGCCATTATCAATGCCGATGATGAATATGCCGAGACTATGGTTGCGGATTGTAAAGCAGAAATATGGCGGCTCAGTTTTACGGATGGCAGTTCACAAATTCTAAGTAATACCAGCGAAGGCTTGGTAATAGATATTGATGGCACAGTAATCCAATCATCATTGATTGGTAGATTTAATGCTTACAATCTTGGATTAGCGTATTTAGCGGCCTGCGCTTTAGGTGTTTCAAAAAATAACGCTGCTGCCGCACTTTCTGAAGTAAAAGGGGCAGAGGGCAGAATGGAACGGGTTTCGGTTTCTAATCCCAAAGTACCTGAAGTTTTTGTGGATTATGCTCATACGCCCGATGCTCTCAAAAATGTGCTTGAGACGCTTCAGGAAGTTGCCAAAACAAATCAAAAAGTTCACGTGGTTTTCGGATGTGGTGGCGACAGAGATAAGACCAAACGACCGGCTATGGCCAAAATCGCTCATCAATTTGCCGATTTTGTACTTGTAACCTCTGATAATCCAAGGACAGAAAATCCTGAAGCAATAATTGATGATATTTTTGAGGGATTCCCAAGTTTGGATAAGGTTCACAGAATTTCTGATCGTGAGGAAGCCATATCCTACAGTATAAAAAATGCTGATTCTGATACTATTATCCTCATTGCCGGTAAGGGACATGAGACTTATCAGGAAATCAATGGGGTCCGTCACGATATGGACGACAGACTCATTGCCCGCAAAGCTTTAGCAGAATTTTCCAGTAATGCAGAGGAGGTTGTCTGATGCTATACTGGTTACTGGAATGGATTCAAGAAACATATAACCCAGCCGGATTTGGGCTTTTTGGATTTATTACCGTTCGAAGCGCAGCTGCTGCATTTACTGCCTTAATTATTTCCATCTTTTTCGGGCGACGAATTATAAGATGGCTACAAAAAATGCAGTTGAAAGAAACCATTCGGGATGATATCGGTCTGGATAATCATTTACACAAAGCCGGTACCCCAAGCATGGGTGGACTGATTATTATGATTTCCATTGTGATTCCAACATTGCTTTGGATGCCATTGGATAATATTTACACCTGGCTGATTTTATTCGTCACTATTTCTCTTGGAATAGTTGGTTTTGTTGACGATTACATCAAAATCATCAAAAAAGACAAACAAGGGCTGTTGGGCAGATTTAAAATTGCAGGACAAGTTTTTGTAGGTGGTGTACTTGGTGCATTTTTGTATTTCTGACCGGAATTTTCAGAGTTTAATACCAAAAGTACCGTTCCGTTTTTCAAAAATATCCACATGGATTATGCTTTTCTGGGCGAATCACTCGGATGGGTGATTTATATCCCTGTGTGTATTTTTATCATCACAGCGGTAAGCAATTCTGTTAATCTGACGGATGGATTGGATGGTTTGGCAAGTGGAACTTCAGCAATTGCCGGATTAGCACTCGGAATTTTGGCCTATGTGTCTGGAAGAGTTGACTTTTCAAACTTCCTGGACATTATGTATTTACCGGGCGCTGGGGAATTAACTGTATTTGCGGCAGCGCTAGTTGGTGGTTGTTTCGGATTTTTATGGTATAACACCTATCCCGCTGAAGTTTTTATGGGGGATACCGGTTCCCTCATGCTAGGCGGCGCTATTGGTGCTGTTGCTTTGATGCTTCACAAAGAACTTCTACTACCGATTCTATGCGGCATTTTCTTTGTTGAAGCTCTCTCTGTAATTGTTCAGACCTCGTATTTCAAATACACGAAAAAAAGATATGGTGAGGGCCGCCGATTCTTTAAAATGGCACCTTTGCATCACCACTTTGAAAAGAAAGGCTGGACCGAACCCAAAATCGTTGTACGATTCTGGATTGTTGCGATTCTGCTTGCCGTATTCACCATCATAACCTTGAAAATCAGATGAGAGTTGTGAAAGGTGACCATATCGTCGTAATTGGAGCAGCCCGAAGTGGTTTGGCAGCAGCATGTCTGTTAAAAGAGCGCGGTGCGAATGTGTTCGTGACGGATTCTGGAGAAATAAGTGAATCTGCTAAAAAGAGATTAGCTGAAAATGAAATTCGCTGGGAAGAAAACGGCCATTCAGAATCATCAAAAACTGCTGATTACGCTGTGGTAAGTCCCGGTGTGCCGGATGAATCGCCTTTAATTCAGTTTTATCAGCAACAGGGCAAGTCGGTTTATTCTGAAATTGAAATCGCCTCATGGTTTACTGAGCAATCCATTTTTGCGGTGACCGGAAGCAATGGGAAAACCACAACTGCCAGTTGGATGGCTTATACCTGGCAAAAAGCCGAAAGAGATATGATTTTAGCTGGTAATATAGGCTCAGCTTTTTCAGATCATGTTTCAAAACTGAATCCACAAACGGATGTTATTCTTGAGGTAAGCAGTTTTCAATTAGATCATATTGATACATTCAAACCTAGTGTGAGTATGTTGCTGAACATTACGCCTGATCATTTGAACCGCTACCAAAATGATTTCTCTAAATACACGGCTTCAAAATTGCGCATCAAAGAAAATCAGACGGAAGGCGACACATTTATTTATTGGGATGAAGATCCTGTAGTTGCTACTAAAATTGAGATTGAAAAATCGAATTCGCCTGTACGCTATTTATCCTTTTCCGATAGCAAAGAAGTTGATGAAGGTGTTTTTGTTCGTGAAGGGAAAATTTATTTCAAATTGAATCAAAAGGAGGAATTTCTGATGTATGTTCATGAAATGGGTCTGCCGGGACGTCATAATTTGAAAAATGGTATGGCTACTGCCTTAGCAGCTCGTGTTGCAGAAATTAAAAACGAAACAATCAGAGAAAGCCTCATGACTTTTGAAGGTGTGGCGCATCGCCTGGAGCATGTCCGCACTTTGAATGGTGTACAATGGTATAACGACAGCAAAGCGACCAACGTAAATGCGGTTTGGTATGCGCTACAAAGCTTTTCCGGACCATTAGTTTTAATAATGGGTGGTAGAGACAAGGGCAATGATTACAGCGATTTAATTCCCGAGTTACGTGAAAAAGTGCACACTCTGATAGCCATTGGAGAAGGAAAAGCAGCTATTGAAAAACAATTACGCGACGAAGTACCCAATTTTGTGACTGTTCAAAGTATGGGTCAGGCCGTTGATTGCGCTCATAAATGGGCAAAAAGAGGCGAAGTAGTTTTACTAAGCCCAGCCTGTGCCAGTTTCGATATGTTCGAAAGTTACGAACATCGTGGCGATGTATTTAAGTATGCCGTAAACAAATTAGTCGGTTAAACGCATGATATTATCCGGAAAGCATTTACAACAAAACGCATCAAACCTGATTCTTCAGGATGAGCGAGATATACCGAAATATGGCTCAGATCGCTGGATCTTAGCTGCGGTAATTATGCTTATGATGTTTGGCTTGTTAGCGGTGTTTTCCTCAATCGCATTTTTCGCTGAAACCCGATTTACAACCGCCAGTAATCTGGTTGGGGGGCATATCGTAAAATTGGGAATTGCCTTTATGGTGATGATTATTTTCTCCAAAATTGATTATCACATTCTGGCACGCTTCAGCAAATATGCGGTTTTACTGAGTTGGATATTCCTGTTAGTTACCACTTTATATGGACAGGAAGTCTGGGGTGCCAGGCGCTCACTTAGCGTTGGTGGATTTTCATTTCAGCCCTCTTCTTTTGCGATTGTGGCTTTATTGATTCACATCGTAGTGATGATTGTGAGAAAAAGAGAGTATGTGAAAGATTTTAAAAAATCCTTTATCCCTATGCTGGTTTGGATAACAATTACCTGCGCTTTAATTGGTATAGAGGATTTTAGTTCGGCAGCGCTGCTTTTTGGCCTTTGCCTTACAGTTATGTTCGTAGGCAGAGTGAGTACAGCCCATATTTTGGCAGTACTTTTGATTGGTGCCATTGGCGGAACGGCTTTGATTATGCAAACTGCTGAGCGCCAGAGTCGAGTGACGAATTATATTGATCAAGTACTTCATATTAAGAGCGATGAATTTGTTCTGGCAGCCGGCTATCAGGCGCAACAAGCACACATAGCAGTAGCACAGGGCGGACTTTTTGGGGTAGGAATCGGAAAAAGTACACAAAGAGATTTTCTGCCGGCGCCTTACAACGATTTCATTTTTGCGATTATCACAGAAGAATATGGGCTGCTTGGTGCTGGTTTCTTGTTGTTCATTTACACGCTAATCTTATTCCGTGGTTTAATCTATGTTGCCAAGCGAGCCATAGACGAAGAGGGGATGTTGCTGGCGGTGGCTTGTACTTTAACCGTTACGATGTATGCGTATGTAAATGCCGCAGTAGCTACAGGATTATTTCCAGTTACAGGTTTACCCATGCCTTTCATCAGCTATGGTGGTACCAGCATGTTATTTAGCGGAATCATGATTGGTATCATATTGAATATTTCAAAACAGCGGAGGGGTGTGGAATGAGTTCTAGAAAGCCTCATATCATAATTGCTGCCGGTGGAACAGGTGGTCACGTTTATCCGGCTATTGCCATTGCTGATGCCCTCGTTGGTTTAAACCCTGATACTAAAATTACCTTTGTTGGTACTCGTACCCGCATGGAATGGACAGCAGTTCCTGATGCCGGATATCCAATCAAAAGCATCTGGATTTCGGGTATTCATCGTCGGCTGACACTTAAAAATCTGATATTCCCACTTAGGCTTCTTGTTTCTATTTGGCAGAGTTTCCGCTTAATCAAAAAAGAAAAACCTGATGCAGTAATCTCTTGTGGTGGATTTGCAGCCGGGCCAGTTAGTTGGGTGGCTGGTAAAATGGGTATTCCTCTATTCATTCAGGAGCAAAATAGTTTTCCTGGTCTGACAAACAGAAGACTGGCTTCAAAAGCCGTAAAAATATTTACTGCTTTTGATGATGCAGCTGAATATTTCCCAAAAGACAGGGTGAAAAACCTGGGGAATCCAACTCGCCATGCACTTGGACAGGCTGACCGTAAATCATCAGCAAAATACTTCCAATTCGATAGGGAAAAGAAAACTCTGTTAATAATTGGTGGCAGTGGAGGTGCTAAATCCATTAATGATGCTATGATTGCAAATATTGAAAAGCTACATAATGAGCTTGGCTTGCAGATTATCTGGCAGTGTGGGCCAAATTATTACAATGAAATGATCCAAGAGATCGATGTGAAAGCGTACAAAAACCTGCGCTTGGAAGCATTTATCGAGCGGATGGATTATGCTTATGGAGCTTCAGATTTAGCAATTAGTAGAGCCGGTGCTATTTCATGTGCGGAACTTATGTTGCTTGGTAAACCGACCATTATGATTCCGTCTCCAAATGTTGCCGGAGATCATCAGCGTAAAAATGCGGCATCTATGGTAAAAGCTGGCGCCGCCGTTTTGGTTGAAGACAAATTTGCATCTAGAGATTTATATCAGGTAGTGGCAGAAACCATCAATGATGATGACAAACTTGAAATGATGGCAAAATCGGCAGATTCATTGGCACAGCCTGAGGCAGCCGGACATATTGCCGAAGAAATTTTAGCCTCTATGGGCTTGAAAAAAGTGGAAAGTGAGGTAGCTGTATGAACGGAAAAGTACAGACACAACCGGTATTTGGAAAAACCAGGCATATCCACATGGTGGGTATTGGTGGTATTGGAATGAGCGGAATGGCAGAAATCTTACTACTTCGCGGATATAAAGTGTCCGGTTCTGATGGTTCCTTAGGTGAAACGACCGACCGGCTTTCTTCTCTTGGCGCCAATGTATTTCTGGGGCATCACGCCGATAATATCGAAGGTGCTGATGTTGTGGTTTATACCTCTGCCGTAAATGAAAATGAAAACGTTGAAACTATAGCGGCCAAAGAAAAAGGTATTCCTACCATCAAGCGCGCAGAAATGCTTGCGGAATTGATGCGTATGAAATTTGGCATTGGCATAGCCGGAACACATGGAAAAACGACTACGACAACCATGACCGGGCTGGTGGTTCAACAGGGCTCTTTTGACCCAACCATAATTGTTGGAGGTCGGGTACACAGTTTTGACAAAACCAACGCCGTTGTAGGCTCAGGCGATATTATCATTGTGGAAGCGGATGAGTTTGACCGCACATTTTTAAAATTGTCACCGTCTTTGGCTGTAATTACCAATATCGATTTGGAGCATGTTGATATCTACAAAGACCTCGATGATTTGAAAGAAGCTTTCATCAACTTTGCCAATAAAGTGCCTTTTTATGGCTCGGTAGTATTATGTCTTGACGATCCTAATGTGCGTAGTATCATGCCACAGCTCAAGAGTAAAATTGTCTCCTACGGATTTACTCCTCAAGCGCAAATACGTCCAGTCGACATCAGTAATGGGGCATTCAACAGTTCCTTTACTGTACTGTATAAAGATAAGGAGTTGGGTAGAATCAGCATGAAAACTCCGGGCGAACACAACATCCGAAATGCCATGGCTGCAGTAGGAGTTGGTCTGGAATTAGGGATTCCGTTTGAGCAGATTAAAAAAGGCCTGGATAGTTACTCCGGTGTTTTCCGTCGCTTCCAAAAGAAGTACGAAAACAAAGATTACCTCATCATTGATGATTATGCTCATCATCCCACGGAAGCTCAGGCAACACTAAGCGCTACCCGAAAAGGATGGCCGAAGCGCAGAATAGTAGCCGTTTTTCAACCACACCTTTATTCCAGAACTCAGGAATTATACAAAGAATTCGGTTTGTCATTTTTCGACAGCGATGTTCTTGTGGTAACTGATATTTATCCATCACGTGAAAAACCTATTGAGGGCATTACCGGTGAATTGATTGCTGAAACAGCAAAATCCTACGGTCACAAAAATGTGCACTACGTGCGTGATAAAAATGATTTACCCACAGAGTTGGAAAAACTGTGTCAGCCGGGCGATATCGTAATAACGATGGGTGCCGGTGATATTTACAGATTTGGCGAAGAATTTGCTTCTAAAGTTGAAGCCAGGTACGGAAAGGAGGTACTCAGCTAATATGCTTAAAAAATCCTCCGGACAAAGTATGGGTCG
>SKIC01000247.1 GCA_007116685.1 Balneolales bacterium | reverse complement strand
TAGAGTAAAATGAGATAGACATCAAAAGGGGCCGAATAAAAAATTACCCGGAGCATTTTGATCTGTTGCCAGATAAAAATCCTTCACCAGTTCCAGATAATCTTTACGGTTCAGTCCTTCTTCTCGAATTGACAAATGGTTTTTATAAGTCCAGTCTAGTATATAGGAATCTATACCAAAACAATTATAGGCTGCTATATAGGCTTCAGTAGTCATTTTTGATTGCTGATCAGAAAACAAATCAAAAATATCTTGCCCTATTTTAGCTATGTATCTTTCTGATGAATTTTTATCACTTATAACTACTTTCAAATGTTCAAGCCAGTCAATGAGAAAGATTTTATCCGGATCCCCACATACGCTATGTTTCTGAGCCTGATTCCAAATAAAATCTATATTTGAGACAAGTTCTGGCCACTGCTCATTTTGTTCTGTTATTCCATTTTTTTGCGCCATCTCTAATCCGACGCAATAGATATCTTCCTCTGTAAGATAACCCTTTGCATTTCTGTCCAGAACATTAAAAAAGCGAGTGAATTTTCTTATTTGTACCCAACTTAGCATAGAAAAGACTCCCTAATAAATTCCAAACAAATAGTTTCCTGGTGCTGAGCGATCTTCACTTAGATGAAAATCTTCCACAATTCTAACAAATTCTTCGCGAACTAAGAATCCTTTATTCATGGTATCCATTTGCCGAAAACACCAATTTGTAATTCCGGGCTCTACCGCAAAAGACTCCATTAAAAGACAATACTGTTTTTCGTCGATTACACCTTTTCCTTGTGTATCAACCAAATCGAAAACATCACGGCTTATTTTTTTCATGTATCCCTCAACCATTTCTTCCTTCGAGAGTATATTTGCCTCATGAACCAACCAGTCGCTTAAAGTTACTTTATCCGGATCCTGAGAAAATCCATACAATCTGGCATTCGACCAAATTGCTCGAATTCCTTCTCTTATTAGTTCAAACACATCAGAGTCTAGGGGAATCTGTTTTCCTTGAGCTAAACGTATCGCTATAGCATCAACATCTTCAATAGTAAAATAGCCTTTGGCATTGTGATCAATACAATTGAAGTATCTGGTTAGTTTTCTTTTTTGAAATGGACTAAGCATATCTTTATACAAAAGGTTCTTTTCCGAAACGTTGAATGAACTGATCTCTAAAATAGGTTGTGTTGCTATACCCTACCTTTTTACTCAATTCTTTAATCCCAGAAACTTTATTACTCTCTACCATGCGCCTTGCGTATTGCAAGCGTAGTTCTTTTATGAAAGCAGCGGGAGGAAAGCCGGTCAGTCGTTTTATTTCCCTATACAAAGCACTTCTACTCATCGCCAAAGATAACGCAAGCATTTCAATAGTCATATTATCTGAGCCAAGACTTTCTTCAATCCAATTGCTTATATAGGCAATCAAAGCGTCATCATTTTCTAAGGGATTGCCGTTTTTGCCCGTATCATCAGACTGCTTTATTTCTTTATGGGGAGCTAACCTTTCTTGACGAAAATGCAACAAATTACGAATGCGCACCAATAACTCACTGGCATCAAAAGGTTTTAGAATATAATCGTTTACCCCAATTTGAAAACTTCTGATTTTGTCTTCTATATCTGTAAGTGCCGTTAGAAAAATTGCAGGAATGAATCGAAGATTTTCGTCTCTGCGTAATTCTTTTAGCAATTCAAAACCATCCATAACCGGCATCATAATGTCAGATACAATGATATCAGGAGGGTTTTCCCGGATGGATTTCAATCCTTCCGCACCATTCACGGCTACTTGAACAGTATAACCTCTTTCTTTAAGCAAAGAGACGATATAAGATGATAATTCCACATTGTCTTCAACAACAAGTACTGTTTGATTCTTTAAAGGGACTATGTTTGAAGAGGTTTCGATATGTAATGGCTCTGGCAAAAACGAGGTCTCAGTTGAAAAAAGCTCTTCGGATATCATATCGGGTGAAAAGTGATCTTTCCCTTGTAAAAAGCTGATCACAAATGAAGTACCCTTCTTTTTATCACTCTTCACTTCAATGCGAGCTGAGTGCTTATCTAAATATTCTTTACTTAAAGACATACCAATGCCCAAACCCAGCCTATATTTTCCGCCTTGTTTGCCAATGGTTTCAAAGCGAGCAAATAAAGTCTCTATTTCTTCTTCATCCATTCCTATACCGGAATCGGTAATGTGAAACTCTACATCATCTTCATTCTCTTTAAGCAGAATAAAAATGGTTCCTCCGAAAGGGGTAAATTTGCATGCATTGCTGAGAATATTGAAGATCACTTTTTCAATTTTATCAGGATCGATATAAGCATAAATGGATGATTTCGGTATGGAGATATCCCAACTCAATTGCTTGGATTGCATCAATTCGGAGAAAGACTCGACTATCAATCCAATGAACTTACTCAAATTTACCTTACGAATATGTAAATGCACTGTATTGCCGGATTCCAATCTATTCAAGTCTGCCAATTGTTCAACCAACTGAGAAAGCCTGTGAACATTTCTGTATATCTGATGCATTTTTTGACGCTCCGGCAAAGATAGGCGGCTATGTTTCAACAGGTTAGCAGCGGGGCCTTTTATGAGCGTAAGTGGTGTGCGTAATTCATGCGATATATCTTGAAATAACTGGTTTCGAAACATTGCCATTTTTTCTAATTCCTTGGCTTTGGATTCCAGTTGCTTCAAAACATCTACATGTTTTCTTTCAGCTTCATTAGCTGTTATACGAAGTTGCTCAATGTCTTTAGCTGTTCTCTCTTTTCTACTCCTTCTAAAAAAATACCATGATATCAGAACTGACATCACGACAAGTATAATTGCCACAATACCCGAATCTAATTCACCGAAAAACAAGCTTACAAGACCCTGCGTACTTTTAAACATTCAATTTTTTTATTTCATCGTCTCGTAGAAATAAAAGATACTTTTAGATAAAGTCAAAACTATGATTTATCAATATTTACTGCAGAAACTTAACCAAGCATATCAATCATTTAAAACATCTGAGAACTCTCTTTGAATGATGTACAGTATTTTGCTAGCCGTTTTTTTTCTTACAACAAACTGCTCACCAGGCTCATAATCCCATTGATAATAAATTGCACACCAATACACAGAGCAATAAATCCCATCATTCTAGTCAGAGCTGACATTCCTGTTTTACCCAAAAATTTGGTAAACCAGGGTGAGATATATAAAACCACATAGGATGCCAAGGCCACAAAAGCCAAAGCAACAATGATGATACCGTAATCCAGATAATCATCGAGGCTGGCAGCCAGACCCAAAACTACGGCTATGGAACCAGGACCGGAAAGTAGAGGCAAGGCAAGTGGGCTGAAAGAAATATCTGGTTTCAGGCGGGCAGCGTCTTCATCGTCATCAGAGAGTTTGCGCCCTCCATCTTCGGGGTTGAGCAAATTGTACGCCCATTTCATAATCATCAAACCGCCGGCAATCTGAATACCTTGGATACTGATTCCAAAAAAACTGACGATGTGCGTTCCTGCCACCAAAAAAATAGTGAGAATTAAAAACATATAGATACAAGCTTTCAAAGCCTGATTTCTGCGGTGGGCTATGGTATGGCCGTCGGTCAGAGCAAGATAGACCGTCATAGCCGCAAAAGGATTTACAATCGCAAAAATGGATATAAAACTTCCTACCAGAAAGGTCACAATGATAAAATTTAAAGGTGCGCGTTACAATGTGTGAATTGTGAAAGAGGGGGCTTTATATTTGTGGATTTGATTTTAGAAAATCTCGAATAATCTCCGTAAGATTGCCCCGTTATAGAACACCAAAGATAAAAATTTATTTATTCAACATGACGATACCGCACATAGAAAATCTTGAAGCCCTAAGTGTTTCAGAGATTCTTGATCAGCTCCCATCCAAAGTAGATGAAATTTTGGATACAGAATGCAACGTAGCGAAGAAATTGATGAAAGTTTGCATGTTATTGGAGCAAAGTATCCCTTATTACGATTGGGTTGGCTTCTACCTGCCGGATCCAAACAGCCATCGTGAACTCATTTTGGGTCCATACATCGGCGAAGAGACCGATCATGACCGAATTCCCTATGGTATTGGCATTTGTGGACAAGTAGCAGAATCAAACGAAACGTTTGTTTCTGATGATGTCCAAAAAGAAAGCAACTATCTTTCTTGCAGTGTCAATGTGCGCTCAGAAATTGTAGTACCCGTCAAAAAAAATGGAGCGTTTGTAGGACAATTAGATATAGACTCCCATACGGTAGCTGCAATAACTGAAAAAGATCGAGCCATTCTTGAAGAAATCTGTGAAAAACTGAGCATTTTATTTTAACCGATTCAAAATTTCGTACGATAAGCCGGAAGAAAACATTTCTTCTGGCTTTTTTTATGTTATTTTATCCATACTACGAATTTTTCAAAGTATGAAATCGGTTTTTGCAGCCATATTACTCCTTACTTTGCTTGCTTCTTCTTTAAAAGCACAGCAAATCCCTGATTGGGTTGAACTTACTCCACTTATGCAAGCTGCAAAAAATGGAGATTATAACACTGTTCAGCGAATGCTGGAACAAGGAGCCGATGTAAACGAACGCTCCTATCGTGATTATACAGCGGCGCTGCTTGCAGCAATGTTTGGGCATGCTTCCGTAGTAGATATACTTATGGAATACAGAGCGGGTTTTCAAACTTCAGATGCTGATGGATTCAGCGCCCTGAGTTATGCCGCTCGCTACAACAGTTTACCCACTGTAGAAGTATTGATTACCAGCGGTGCAGATATAAATCACCAAACCAATAATGGTCGGACTCCACTTTTTTTAGCTTCTCATCATGGAAATATTGATGTTGTTAGATATTTAATACAAAGAGATGCCAGATTGAATTTAGCAACTAATAACGGACAAACTCCGCTGCATATAGCTTCAAGATGGAATCAGGCTCCGGTGGTTTTAGATTTAGTTAGAAATGGAGCAGACTTAACTTTAGAGGATGAAGAGGGGCGTACTGCCCTTGATTTAGCCCGGCAACATAATCATGAAATGGTTATTCAAATTATCGAAGCCGGTTTACGACAATAAGGTTGAAAAATGGTGAGGGAATATGAAACAAGCTTCTGTATTGGTGCAGGAACTGGATGCCTGCACCCGCCAGTATATGGCACTAAATAACGAACTATCAGAACACCAGCTACATTACAAGATTAATGCTAAAACCTGGTCTATTCTGGAAGTTATAGCACATGTTATAACTACGGATACCTTGGTGTTTAATGAGCTGGAATTCGTCATTAAAGAAAATTCCGGGAAGCCTAAAAAACCCACTCGTTTTTCATGGTTTGAAAATTGGTTTCTGAAAAAGATAAACCCACAATCAAAGTTAAAGTTACCGGCACCCTCAATCTACAAACCACCAACAGATACAGAATTAAATAGAAGAGAAGTTTTTGAGAGTTTTGTAAAACATCAGGAGAGATTCAAAAAGTTAATCCAAAATGCAGAAAATTCTGATCAAACTCTTAAAGTACGCTCGCCCTACACAGCTTTGGTCCGAATGTCTATTGCAGCATGGATTGAACTTGGTTTAAAACATCAATGCCGGCACATGCATCAAATTGAGAGAATAATGAAGAAAATACCTACTGGGTGATAATTCTAAGTCTGATAAAATACATAGTCGAGGACGACTACTTAATGGGTACCGGTCATCGAGGGCGATGACATACTTGTGCATTGCGTACTAAAAGAAGGCTTTGATGACTACTTTTATAAGTCTCGGGCATCAAGGTCAATGATTTTCATGTGGTATGGTATGTAAACGTTATAAAGCTGGAAATAATTAAATCAATCTTTAAAACTGCAACCATCAATAAAGCGCATATTTACAAGTTTATTAATAATTTAGGCACAAGCGATACAACGAAATGCACAATGTAATATCCAAAAAATATAACTTTAGGTCATTACGATGGCATTTCGTATATTAAAAATAAAAAAATGTTTGAAAGAACCATCGGCGCTAAAATAATAGACAACATCAATAGCGGTAAAGCAATTGTAGTAGTTGGTGCAAGACAGGTTGGAAAAACCACACTGCTCAAAGAAATTTTAAAAGGCAAAGAATATCTTTTCCTGGACGCAGACGACCCCTCTACTCGAAATCTGTTAGAAAGCCCAACCACTGAAGAAATAAGAACCATCATTGGAGAACATAAATATATCTTCCTGGATGAAGCCCAAAGGATTCAAGGTATAGGCTTAACACTGAAAATTATTACAGACCAATTCAAAGGTGTTCAACTATTTGTGAGCGGTTCTTCCTCGTTTGATTTAGGCAATGCATTAAATGAGCCATTGACTGGAAGGAAATGGGAATACGAATTGTTTCCAATAACATGGGAAGAATATGAAGACAAAATAGGCTTTGTTAAATCAGAACAACAAATTGAAAACAGATTGCTTTTTGGTCTTTATCCTGAGGTAATAAACAACCAGGGAAAAGAACGTGAAACATTAAAAAACCTTGTTAGCAGTTACTTATACAGAGATATATTAGCTTTCTCAGACATTAGAAAACCAGAAGTTCTGGAAAAACTGTTACAAGCTTTAGCTTTACAAATAGGAAGCGAAGTCAACTACAACGAATTATCAAATCTTGTCGGGATAAATAAAATTACCGTACAAAAGTACATTGAGATATTAGAAAAGGGATATATTATATTCAAACTGAATAGTTTTAACAGGAACTTACGCAACGAAATCAAGCAAAACAGGAAAATTTATTTCTACGATAACGGAATCCGAAATATGCTCATTGGTAATTTCAATCAACTGGATTTAAGGGTAGATAAAGGAGCATTATGGGAGAATTTTCTGGTTTCCGAAAGGAGAAAGCAAAACCTGTACAAGGATACATTTGCAAAAATGTACTTTTGGCGCACAAAACAACAACAAGAAATTGACTTTGTTGAAGAAAAAAATGGAGAAATTTCAGCGTTTGAATTTAAATGGAGTAATAAAAAGGTAAAATTCCCGAAAAACTTTATTAACACCTATCAAGCAGAGGGAATTCTGATTGACAGGAGTAATTTTAGAGAGTTTGTGAAAATATAAATATGCCAGTGCCCAACATCATTTAAAACCAATGTTGGGGAACGTGCAATCTTAACGTTTTGCAGTCAGCATAAACTTAATCATGGTGGATAGCGAAGCAGCCCATAACCCGCCAAAGTTCTTATTTGAGTAACCGTTAGTAAAGCCCCGCCCTCTAAAAACGCTTATTTCCCGGCAACACAAACGGTAGGCTAAATTAAAATCACCCATAGGCCAAAACCGGCGCCAACCAGCGCTCGGCTTCTTCAAGACTCATTCCTTTGCGCTTAGCGTAATCGGCAACTTGGTCTTTTTCGATTTTACCCAAAGCAAAGTACGCTGATTCCGGATGTGCTAAATACAATCCACTCACCGATGAAGCCGGATACATTGCAAAATGCTCGGTCAGGATGATTCCGGTTCTCTTTTCTACCTCCAATAAATCGAAAAGCAGACGTTTTTCGGTGTGATCGGGTTGAGCAGGGTAGCCCGGCGCCGGACGAATCCCACGATATTTTTCGCGAACCAATTCTTCGTTCGTCAACTTTTCGTCAGGGGAATATCCCCATAATTCTTTGCGGACTTTTTCGTGCATCAACTCAGCAAAGGCTTCGGCAAGACGGTCAGCGACAGCTTTCAACAAAATGGAGCTGTAGTCATCATGTTCTTTTTCGTAGCGCTCCAGCAGTTTTTCAATTCCGATTCCCGTAGTTACGGCAAATCCACCAACGTAATCAGCCAAACCACTTCCTCTGGGCGCCACAAAATCGGACAGCGCTTTGTTTGGCTGACCTTTTCTTTTTTGATTTTGCTGTCGCAACGTATGGAACCTCGTTAAAATCTCGCTGCGTGATTCATCTGTATAGACTTCGATGTCATCTCCAATCGCATTTGCCGGGAATATTCCACAGGCAGCTTTTGCTCGCAGAGATTTTTCAGCAATGATTTCATCAAGCATGGCATTGGCATCGTTATAGACACGCTGCGCTTCGGTTCCGAATTTCTCATCCTCAAAAATGGATGGATATTTTCCCGTTAATTGCCAGGTAATAAAAAACGGTGTCCAATCAATGTATTTGCGAATTTCTTCCAGAGGATAATCCTCAAAAGTAATTACGCCCGTTTTTTTAGGTTTGCTGATGTCTTTCTCATCCCAGGAAATGGGAGTTCTGTTATTGCGTGCTTCTTCCAGCGTAAGGAAAGTTTTCTTTCCTTTTCTTTTGGCGTGATTTTCCCGGAGTGCGGTGTATTCTTCATGGATTTCTTTTGCAAATGCTTCGCTTTGCGTATCGCTGACCAAACTGCTCACCACAGGCACACTTCGGGAGGCATCCAACACATGCACTACAGGTTTGGAATAATTCGGCGCAATTTTTACCGCCGTATGAATGCGGGATGTAGTTGCTCCGCCTATCAACAGAGGAACCGTAAATCCCTCGCGCTCCATTTCTTTGGCTACGTGTACCATTTCGTCCAACGATGGCGTAATTAATCCGCTCAAACCGATTACATCAACGTTTTCTTCTTTAGCAGCAGTCAGAATTTTATCAGCAGGCACCATCACACCCAAATCTACCACATCGTAATTATTACAGGATAAAACCACAGATACGATGTTTTTGCCAATATCATGCACATCGCCTTTTACGGTCGCCAACAGGATTTTCGCTTTCGCGCGGGTGTCTTTTTGAGCCGCTTTTTCTGCTTCTATAAAAGGAATCAAATACGCCACCGATTTTTTCATCACTCGGGCGCTTTTCACCACCTGAGGCAAAAACATTTTCCCTTCGCCAAATAAATCCCCAACGATATTCATCCCGTCCATCAAGGGTCCCTCAATTACTTCCAAAGCCGTTGGGTAATTTTGGCGGGCTTCTTCGGTGTCTTCGTCTATGTAATCTACGATTCCTTTTAAAAGTGCGTGCTCAAGGCGTTTATTTACCGGAAGCGAGCGCCATTCGTCTTTCTTTTTTTCGGATTTGGCCTCACTCCGAAACGATTCCGCGAAGTCAACAAGTCGTTCGGTGGCATCATCCCGCCTGTTAAGAAGCACATCTTCTACGTATTCCAACAAATCTTTTGGGATTTCATCATACACTTCCAACTGCCCGGCATTTACGATTCCCATATCCAGACCGGCTTTTATGGCGTGATACAAAAATGCCGAATGCATAGCCTCACGCACGGGATTATTTCCACGGAATGAAAACGAAATATTACTCACACCACCGCTCACTTTGGCTTGGGGCAAGTTTTCTTTAATCCACTTCGTAGCCTTTATAAAATCCACCGCATAATTATTATGCTCTTCAATTCCGGTGGCTACCGTCAGAATATTTGGATCAAAAATGATATCCTGAGGAGGAAAGCCAATTTCATCCACCAAAATCCGATACGCCCGCTCGCAAATTTCTATGCGACGCTCGTACGAATCCGCTTGACCCTGCTCGTCAAAAGCCATGACAATAACGGCTGCTCCATATTGCTGGATTTTTCGAGCCTGCTCCCGGAAAATATCCTCGCCCTCTTTCAGGCTGATGGAATTCACAACACCTTTGCCCTGAATATTTCGCAATCCGGCCTCAATCACCGACCATTTTGAGGAATCTATCATCACCGGCACTCTGGAAATATCCGGCTCTGCGCCAATCAGATTCAAAAACTTCACCATCACCGCTTCGGAATCGAGCATGCCTTCATCCATATTCACATCGATGATTTGCGCTCCGTTTTCCACCTGCTGACGCGCCACGCTCAGCGCTTCTTCGTATTCCTCATTTTTGATCAGTCGCTCAAAAACCTTTGAACCTGTTACGTTGGTTCGCTCTCCTACGTTCACAAAATTGGTCTCAGGTCGAACAACAAGTGGCTCTAATCCACTCAATCGGAGATAAGATTCGTGTACCGGCAATTCACGTGGTTTTTCTTTGGATGCCGCCTCCGCAATTGCTTTGATGTGCTCTGGTGTTGTTCCGCAACAACCACCTACAATATTGATAAATCCGCTTTGTGCGTAATCGGAGATTTGCTCTGCCATGTAGGCTGCCGTTTCATCGTAGCCGCCAAACTCGTTGGGTAAACCGGCATTTGGGTACAAACTTACATGACAGGAAGCTACTCTCGAAAGTTCCTGAATAAACGGACGCATCTCTTTGGAGCCCAATGCACAGTTCAAGCCAATACTCAATAGATTTCTCG
>SKIC01000304.1 GCA_007116685.1 Balneolales bacterium | reverse complement strand
TGGTTACCTCGTGAGCCCTTGGTGAAAATGGATTTGGGTAAGCGTAAGTTTTGACGGAAGGGGCATCTTCCTGAAACTGATTTCCGCCTTCTAAAGGCATGTTAGTTCGGGTAATTGACCAGGTTTCTCCCCGGTCAGAACTGCTGGCGATGCCATCGTTAGTACCAACCCATATTTTATCATTGGTTTTAGCTAAGCTAAAATAACGGGCACTGGCTCTGATAAAGGTATTCTGGCTACGAATCTGGCGAATTTGTCTCCAATTGTCTCCATTATTATGGCTGATGAACAAGCCGTTGTCTCCGGCAGCGTAAATGGTTGAACCATCAAACTGCACATCGTTAATTCTTTCACCAGGAAGATGTTGCCTGAATGTATTTCCTCCATCGGTAGTAGAAACCAGGCCGTCTTGTTCACCACGATTGCCTTGTACCACTTGGTTTGTCAGCCAAAGTTCATCATTCCATGGATTTTGTCGAATGGTGATTATCCAATCCCCTAGCAAACCGTTACGGCGGTTTTGATCATAACCAACTCGTTGCCATCTGATGCTATCTGCAGGTGCCGTTAAGGCGTTGTCTGATACATTTAGGCCAGCAGCTGTTCCGGCATAAACAAGATTGTTTTTTCGATCTATATAGACAGAAAATGCCACAAAGTTTCTCCAGCCTTGAGGAATTACCTGGCTATTGATGGATCCCTGAGAAGGCGTAACCGGATCAAATATGAAATTGTATTCTCCCTCAGGAGTCAGTTCGTTGAGTTCCGTAGGAGGTAGCAGAATTCTCTCCCAAGTTTCACCAAAATCAGTAGACCGGCGAATTCCGGACGCCCATCCCGCAAAAAATATGACATCACCTTTAAAATCAACTTCAAATGGAGGGGACTGTTGAGGCACCGTTATCGGGCTGGCTAAAACTTCGCTGCCACCATAAGTCAGACTCATTAGAGTTCTTTCTCTGCCATTGTCATCAAAAATAACTGTGTTATCCTCAGTAAGAGTATCTAATGTTCTGTCTGTGCCTGATAAACTAAAGGTATCTCCACCATCAGTTGAGAAGTAAATGCCCATTTGAGTTTGAGGATTTCCCGCAGCATCCGAATCGTTATAACCTAATCCAACAATCAGGGTGTCTTGAGAAATAGCCAATGAAAAAACTCTGCCTCTGCCTTTTAGAACCGAATCAGCTTGAGAGGGAACAAACCACTCATGACTAGTAGGTATTGAGAAATTTAATCTGGGACTTACCCATAATGTGTCACCATTTGCTTCCATACTGGAAACCGAATTTTGACTGATAGAACGAAATTCTGAGTCTAAAGGTCCTGTAAATTGACCGAAAGTGTGGCTTGGTAGCAGGGTAGATAAAAATAATACTATAAGAGCGGATATTCTCATCGGATAACAAAGTTAGAAATGAGAATGTCACTAACGGTACCGAAAATATCTACTGCGTAGAATTCCAGTCTAATTTCATCCTGTTGATTGTTTTCGCCAATTTGGAATGTTCTGGAATAAAACTGATCTAGCGTTTCGAAATCCGGTTCAAGGAGAAAGGGTTCTCCACCTAATTGTATTCCGTCTCTGTCGTAAAGTTCAACGAAAACTGATTCGATGGAACTGTCATCCACAGTATTTTTTGCAACCGCACCAATTGTAAATGATACATTGCCTTGATTGGGTATAAATACAGTATCGGGGTGTTGAACGGACTCAATAAATGTTTCACCAGCTGGAAACCCTTGTATGGAGAGATTGGTCTGTACTGTCTGCTGACTAAACTCCGGATTTAATAATCTTGCATACAAAATATAATCAGTCAAAGAAACTGTGGATATCCTAAGGGTATAGGTTCCGGTAAATTGCTGATCATCAAGGGAGAAATTGTTCAGATTTACTGAAAAGCGAGATTCAGGTTCTTTATCTCTTCTGAACAAAACTTCTGCTTCAACATCATCTATGGAAACACCTTTACGGTCAATTAAATCTAGCAAGTCATCTGTATTTACACTTATTTGAATATTAATTGGGATTATGGTGTCTTTAATTCCCATTTCTGGTTCAAATGTGATATTTGAAGGATCGATAATAATTTCGCGCAGGGGCGTTTGAACAATTACACTATCGTTATCAGAGATAATTTTTTCATCGCAAGAGGATAGTGCAAGAATCAGAGTGAGTAAAACGGAGATAATTAAATAGCGCAATAGATACGGCGAGGCGATAGGTTGTTTAAAAAGTTGCGCTTGCGGCATGCTCACAATAAAAAGAGGGGATAGAGTTGATTTTCGTTATCACTTAATAACTCTGTGAGGATAAAAAAAGTATTCCCGAATTTTGTTCGGGAATACTTAAAAAAATGATTAACTGAAGTAGGTGTTATATACCATGATGATGATGGCAATAGCTACGAAGTTGATGATTCCAAGAGGTAGCAATCGTGCCCAACAGAAATACATCAACTGATTGTATTTAAATCTTGGGATTGTCCAACGAACCCATATAAATACAAAGGCCATTAAAAATGTTTTTCCGAGGAAAACGTGCACATCCAAAATACCTTTCCAGAGCGGTGACATTTCCGGTAACCAGTATCCGGCAAATGGGAGGTGGTAGCCACCGAGAAAGAAAGTTACGATTAACATCGAGCCAATCATTACGTGCATGTACTCAGCAAGGAAAAACATACCGAATTTCATACCCGAGTACTCAGTGTGGAAACCACCAACAAGTTCTTGTTCTGCTTCAACAAGGTCGAATGGAGCACGGTTGGCTTCCGCAAAAGCGGCAATGGTAAAGATTACAAATCCGATGGGATTTCGGAAGATATTCCACCAAACTTCCTGTGAGTTTACGATGTCTACCATGCTTAAAGAAGCGGCGTATAGAATACATGACGCAATTGCAATACCCATTGGTAATTCGTAGCTCAACATTTGAGCAGCGGCACGCAAACCTCCTAAAAGCGAGTATTTACTATTTGATGCCCAACCCGCTAAAGTTACCCCGTAAACACCTACAGAAGTAACCGCAAGTAAGTAAAGTACACCAACGTTAATGTCTGCGATATACAATCCGTCTCCGAATGGAATTACTGCAATTGCAGCCAAAGCTGTAACTACAGGAATGATTGGAGCAATAGTGTGAAGCGCTTTATTTCCGTGAATAGGAGTGACGTCTTCTTTCAGGATAAGTTTAACAACATCAGCAATTGGTTGCAACAAACCAAAAGGACCAACACGGTTTGGACCGTATCTGTTTTGGATAAATGCCGCAATTTTACGTTCCGCAAATACCAAAACAGCCGCTGAGTTCAGAGTGACAAAAGCCGCTCCAAGTAATACGATCAAAGAAGTAATTAATTCAGGTGACATGTAGTCTTCTTTTTAAGTAGTTACAGATTTTGGAGCACTTAATTTTAGTGCTATCCCATTTTCCTTGTCCATTCTGTCATAAGAAACATTTTCGAGAGCAGGTATTTTATCAGTGATGTCTTCGAGAACGTCCTGCGGACTTGCGAAGTTGAATTCCAGATTCATTTCATTACCGATTCTAACCAAAACTTCCCAAGCCGGAATACAATCAACACGGTTTTTATCGCTTACCCAGTTGTCGAATTTGGTTCCGAAATGATCCAATCGTCCCATAGACATTTCGAGGTCTAACTTACGATTGGTATACATGGTTTCTTTCGCCGGGATAGTTCTCTGAATTCTTTCATCTACATTGATATAACTACCGATATGTTCTGCACTGGATGTTATTGGAATAACTAAATCAGATTTCTTGGTAGTTTCAGTGTGATTGGTAGCAAAAGAAACCAAGTACTTGGATTCTAAAGCACTATCATCAATATCAACTCTGGAAAGAAGGTCATCACCCAGAATAAATACGGCTTTGTAAGATTCATCAGAAAGTAATTTTGCCATTTTCTTAGCATCAACTTCTTTAAATCCCAATGCTTTGCAACCGTTGGTATTTGGTGCATGATCATCAACTAAGAGAAGATCGTCGCCATATCCTTTTTCGATGTGAGGAGTGAAGTATACATCACTAACACCTAGTCTGTTGAACCAATTCTGGAAAGCGTAATTATCTTCAAGCGAAGCGTAAGGACTTCCAATTAATAAAATCTCATCCGATTTAACAGATGAAATTTTTTCAGAAACGGTCATAAAGGCATTATTCCAAGATGAACGAACCTGATCACCGTCCAATTTTATAATTGGCTTAGAGACTCTGTTCTCATTGAATAATCTGTAAGCTTCACGACCAATATCAGGCATCCAATGATCGTTAACCTCTTTGTTAAAACGAGGAGTGATGCGCATTACGAGATTATCACGTGTCCACAAATCAATATTTACGCCTTTGCCGTTTGTTACATCAATCGATGGGGTTTGGTTCATTTCCCAAACTCTGGCTTTGAAACGGAAATCAGCAGAGGTGAGAGCACCTACCGGGCAGATATCAACAGTGTTTAATGAATACGGATCATCGAAAACCTGACCTTCAGCGGTAATTGGATAATTTTTATCTCCACGAGAAACGATGCTTAACTGATGTGTTTTACTTACTTCATCGGTAAATCGTACACAACGAGTACAGTTAATACATCTTTCAGCATCAAGAATTACTCTTGGGCCGAGTTGAATTCTTTTTGGCTTATGAACTTTCTTGTGTTCGAAGCGGCTTCCTTCAGGACCGTATTTGTAGGTCTGAATTTGCAGAGGACATTCGCCTGCCTGATCACAAATAGGGCAATCAAGAGGGTGATTAATCAGAATGAGTTCTAAAGTATCAGCCTGAGCAACTTTTACTTTCTCGGAAGTGACATGGGTTTTAATCACCATGCCGTCAGCCATATCAAGACTACATGCTGTCATCAGTTTAGGAAACCAACGAATTACAGGATTTCCATCTTCATCTAATTCATACTCACCGCTTTCACGGTCTTTTACCATTTGCCCGGCTTCTATAAAACACTGGCGGCAATTGGCCGGTATGGATAGGGAAGGGTGATAACAGAAAAAAGGCAAGTCCATTCCATTGTCCAGAATAAACTGTAGTACTTTGCCTACTTCTTCAAATTCAAATTTCTTGTCGTCAATTATAATTTCAGCCATAACTTATTATGTAATTAGGCAAGAGCGTAAACGGTTTTCTTACAACGTGCTTCAAAATCCTCACGGAAACGGTCGAGTGCATATCTTACAGGCCAAGCCGCCGCATCAGCTAAAGCACAAATAGTGCGACCTTCCATTTTAGTACAAATTTCATAAAGAAGGTCTATGTCGCGCATTTCACCATCGCCACGACGAATTTTGTCCAGAGTTTTTTCTAACCAGCCTGTACCATCACGGCAGGGTGTACACTGTCCGCAAGATTCATGATGATAGAATCCGGAAATTCTCCAGGTGAAATCAACCATATCTACGGTTTCATCAACAACGCAAATTCCGGCAGTTCCCATCATAGAACCTGCTTCGCGTAGAGAATCTGCATCCATGCGAACTCCGTCGAGACTATCACCACGTAATGGTGGTGTCGAGGATCCGCCCGGTACAACGGCTTTTACTTTTTTACCGCCAGGAACTCCGCCAGCTACTTCATTTATCAAATCTGTGAGAAGCATTCCTGTTGGATATTCATAAACTCCTGGACGATTTACATGACCGGAAATTCCGTAAAGCACGGGACCTGGATGAGTTTCTGCTCCAATACCTTTGAACCATTTAGCACCATTGTTAATGACTAAAGGTACATTTGCTAAAGTTTCGATATTGTTGATGGTGGTAGGACGTCCCCATAAGCCTTTTTGGGCAGGGAATGGAGGCTTGACACGAGGATAACCACGCTTTCCCTCAAGGGAGTTCATCAAAGAAGATTCTTCTCCGCAGATGTAAGCACCAGCCCCCATATGGGTGTACATATCCACGCTGAATCCGGATTTGAGAATATCCTTGCCGAGGTAGCCTTTTTTGTATGCATCAGAAATTGCCACATCCATCATATCAATGAAATCACGGTACTCGCCACGGATGTAGACATAGATGGTCTGAATTTGCATGGCATAAGCAGCAATGATGGCACCTTCAATAAAGCTGTGCGGATTATACTCGAATATCTTTCTGTCTTTGAAAGTACCCGGCTCCGATTCATCACCATTACAAGCTAAATAACGAGGACCGCCATCAGGCTTAGGCATGAAAGACCATTTTAGTCCGGCATTAAATCCGGCACCGCCACGTCCTCTGATATTTGCATCTTTTACTTCGTTGACAACTTCTTCAGGAGTCATTTTTGATTTACCGCTCAAAACCTTTTTAAGGGCTTTGTATCCGCCGTTTTTCTCATACACATCAATTTTGTGCAGATCCTTAATAGCAGGAATAAGTATTGGTTTATAGTTTTTCCAATCGATATTCATAAATCAGGACTCCGTTTCGTGCTGTGGCATTGGAATAGACTCAAACTCAGGCATTTTACCTTGTTTGAGATTCTCAATTAAAGAATCCACCTTCTCAGTGGTAAGATTATTCACATATTTATCATTGGTAACCTGAAGCATTGGTGCATAACCACATGCGCCTAAGCATTCTACAGATTGAATTGAAAACATTCCATCTTCTGTAGTTTCACCGGCTTTGATACCGAGTTTGTTTTCCAGATGATCAAGGATTTCGTATCCACCGCAAATTTGGCAACTAAATGATGTACAAACATCAAGAACAAACTTACCTTTTTCTTTTTTGTAGTACTGTGTGTAGAAAGACGCTACTCCTTGAACGTGAGCCTGAGGTAATCCCAGTGTATCCGCCACAAGTTTTTGCACTGCAGGTTCAACATGACCAAACTTATCCTGAGCTAACCACAATACAGGCATAACAGCCGGAGTTACTTCGGGATATCTGGATTTGATTTCCTCAATTTTTTTGAGGTCGTCTTTATCGAATGTGTATTCTTTACTCATAATTTTATTTGTCTGCTTCTCCCATTACTGGGTCAACGCCACCAATAATTACAACTGTGTCAGCTACCATCTCTCCATCCATGATAATTTCTAGACCTTGAAGGTTTTTGAAAGAAGGAGAGGTGATTTTTAAGCGCCATGGGTGACCGGTACCATCACTTTGGATATAATAGCCTAATTCACCTTTTGGAGCCTCAACGGCGTGATAGGATTCTGCACCTTCTGGTGGACATACACCGGTATCGGTCATCATAAAATCGTGAATCAATCCTTCCATGGAGTAATAAACTTCATCCTTAGATGGGTAAGCTTTTTTCGCATCGTCTGTACGGATAGGTCCCGTAGGCATTTGCTCGAAACATTGCCTGATAATGCTAAGCGATTCTGACATTTCTTCCATACGAACGTGATAACGGGCTAGGTTGTCGCCTTCGGTACGAGTAGGAACCATAAAATCTACTTTGTCATACTGCAAGTAGGGTTCTACTTTTCTCAAGTCGTATGCAATTCCTGTAGCTCGAAGTGTCGGCCCGGTTAATCCGATATCAATTCCATTTTTGTGATTGATGGTACCTACACCTTGGTTACGATCAATGAAAATCCGGTTCTTGTCTAACAGCTTGTGCCAGTCAACTAATTCTTTTTCAAAATCGTCAATGAATTTTTTGATTTTTTGAATAGATTCAGGAGTTAAATCATTGGTAACACCTCCGATGCGAGAATGAGATACTGTGAAACGATGTCCTGCAACTTCGTCAAAAATATCGTAAATACGCTCTCTTTCACGGAAAGTCCAGATGAAGAAGGAAATAGCGCCAGCATCCATTACCATTGTACCTAACCACAATAGGTGAGCAGAAATACGTGCAAGTTCACAGCAAATCATTCTTATATACTGAGCACGCAAAGGTACAGGAATGTCTGCGATCTTTTCTACAGCAGTACAGAGAGCCACATTATTACTGTAGGGCGCCAGGTAGTCCATGCGGTCTGTGTAAGGCATGAACTCTTGATAAGTTTTATTCTCAGCAATTTTCTCTACACCACGGTGTAAGTAACCAACATCAAGTTTACACTTCGTAATTTTTTCCCCGTTGAGTTCCATAATCACACGAAGTACTCCGTGTGTAGCAGGGTGCTGAGGACCCATGTTTAGAATCATGCGGGTTGACAAGGGGTCATCCGTATCAACTTCGATGGTGGTGTGCTTGTCTTCAAGCGCTTTGTAAATAGCCCTTTGGTGCTTTTCAAAAAAGACCGGACTTACTTTATCATTGATATCTTTGACTTGCATATTAATTAGTCAATATCTGGTGTGGTGTTGGGCAAATCTATAGAGCCTGGAATTCCTATAAGTGGGAATTCCTTGCGAAGAGGATAGTATTCGAAATCCTCCGGCATATAAATACGACGTAAATCAGGATGATTGTTGAAGCGTATGCCGTACATATCAAAAACTTCACGCTCATTCCAATTGGCAGAAGTCCAAATATCTGAAACAGAATCCACTGTTGGGTCTTCTTCTGAACAGAAAGTCTTGACAAAAATTCGTGTCTGAGTTCTTAGAGAGAAGATATTGTAGATTACTTCAAATCTATCTTCGGATGTGAAACGGTCTGTTCCGAAAACATCTACGAGAAAGCTGAAGTGAGCCTCATTTTTAAGCCAGGAGCAAAAAGAATGAATGTATTCTTTTTTAATAGTGACCATAGGATAGCCATAATTCTCACCAATATCGGAAATCGTGTCTCCGTGTGCTTTTTTTATTTCGGCAATTATTGTCTGGCTCTTTTCCGCTGAATTCGACATGATTATGTATCTAAAAGTACAGAGTGCTCAGTTTTAACTTTTTCCTGAATTTGAATCAGTGCGTTCAGAAGGGATTCAGGACGGGGAGGGCAACCCGAAATGTATACATCAACAGGTAAGAAGTTATCAACTCCCTGTACTACTCCGTAGCATCGGTGCATACCGCCGGTAGAAGCACAAGCCCCCATAGCGATACACCATTTTGGGTCGGGCATTTGATCCCAGATTCGTCTGATAGCGTGAGACATTTTGTAAGTACACCAGCCGGCTACAATCATTACGTCGCTTTGGCGTGGTGAGAATCTCATTACTTCAGATCCAAAACGGGCAGCGTCATATTTAGGACCGGCAAAAGCCATCATTTCGATAGCACAGCATGCTAAACCCATAGGCATGGGCCACATTGCATTGGCACGGCTCCAATTAACAAGTTGGTCAAGTTTCGTGGTGAAGTAACCTTCACCCATTGCGGTTTCAATTCCCATAGTTGAATTTATGTATTGCTAGGAGTTGCAAGTTTGTTTTCGTCTGCGTTCCAGTCTAAGGTACCTTTCTTGAGAGTGTACACAAGACCCAAAAACAGCACTACTATAAATATCATCATCGCCCAAAACGTTTCAATTCCGAGTTCTTGATATCTAACAGCCCATGGGTAGATGAAAATTACCTCAAGATCAAAAACAATGAACTCCATTGCCACAATGTAAAAGCTTACGGAGTAACGATCTTTGGCCTCTCCCACAGGATCCATACCACTTTCGTATGGACGCAATTTTGGGGCATTAGGGCGATATGGCCCTACAAATCGTGATAATAAGTTAAGTACAACTGCTAAAACAAGAGCAAGAGCAAGTAGTACAAGTATTGGAATATATGCTTCAATCATTAATGTGCCGTTTTGAATTTAAACAGGCGGGAAATTACCTCTGTTATTTGCGAATGTCAATCCAAATAACCCCTTAAATTGCGCATTCTGAATGCTTTCGCAAATTCTTTAAAATTCAACCTATCAATTTCATTGTATATCAATAAAATACAATGATTATTGACTAATACCCGATGGGTAGGCAAAGATTATTTAGATTTAATCTAATATCCTGTTATTCGTTTTTTTTTGAGATCATGGAGTTCTAGTGGAAAATTCGCAGTCATTTTAGATATCATTTATTTGGCGAGCCAAGTTTTTAATTAGTAACATTTTGTAATGAAAACATTAGCTGAGATAAAGAAGATTCGATCAGGGCAAATTGCTCATAATGAGCATTTGATGTCTATTTCTTCTTTTGATTTCTCACCTGAAAGCCTTCAGCAAAGTCTCGCAAAATCAGTCCGGGCGCATTTGGATTCCGGTGGCTTGGCATCAGGGGCATGCAAGATGATAACAGAAGTGGCTGACAAGCTAATTTTTGATTCTATTCAAAAAGCACTGAAACAAGTAGGCGAACCACCTGTTCCCTGGACTTTTATTTTGATGGGTTCAGAAGGCAGGCAAGAACAAACACTAAAAACAGATCAAGATAGTGCCATAATTTACG
>SKIC01000206.1 GCA_007116685.1 Balneolales bacterium | reverse complement strand
ATGGATGAAAAACGACCGGTATGAATGATATCAGCCGTATATGTAGAAGAATTCATGTCTAATCGATGAACTCCATTTGACCCGGCAAAAAATAAATCGTTTTCAACCTGATAGATTGACTTTACAGAAGCTAAAGCATAGACTTCATCAGCAATTTCAATTTTAATTTCGTGAGTTTCACCATTTTTATACCAGCGTGTATGAAACGATGAGGTATAGATGAAAGAGTTGGGTCCTATATGATATAATCGGTCAATTCTGTGTCTGATATTGACATCCTCTTCTTCATGAAATATTTCCGGAATTCCATCAGTAATACGAAATAAACGGCCACGGTCATCGCCAACAAGAATATCATCTGCATCCAGTTTTAAGAGGGAAAGAATATTCGAAGAAAGTAAACCATTGTCAGCATTGTACTGCGTTACCTGACTGTAGATGTTTGGGAAGAAATGAACGCCGTTATTTAATGTACTTGCCCAGATATTGTTTTGATTATCAAGAAATACTCTACCCACAAAAGATCCGGGTAAATGGTGCCCAAGGATTTGGTTATCATTTTTGATATCGATTACAAATATGCCATCATTACTTGTGCCTACCCAAAGTATATTGTCCTCTAATAAAGTTGATGAGGTGAATAGTACGTTTCTATTCAAATCAGATTGAGTAACAATAGGCTTATCAAGGTTACGTAAATCAAAAACTTTATTTACAGAAGAAGATAAATACTGATTTGTGCCGGAATAAGCTCTGCTATACTCTTGAAGGTTCAAGTCTGTATTACGCACAAATGTCACGTTGAAATCGCTATCTATGCTATATAATTTATTGTCGCAGAATGTATTAACCACATCGTCTTCAGTCCATATTGCACGCACCCTACAACTTGTCTGACTAGGTATTTTTAATAAGTGTACGTCCTGATTATCAATCATGAACACTTCAGAATTATCAGAGCCTGTCCAAACGCGACCCAACTCATCTATGTATAAATGAGTATACATTTGGCTACTGACAGCATCTTTCAGAAAGTCTGTGTTCTCCGGATTATAAAACGTACCGTTGTAAAAGTAGGAGGGAGTACCATCATAAGAGAGAAACCAAACTCTTTGATAAGTATCCTCTCCAATGTAGAAAATTTCATTACTACCCAGGCCATCATCGCTGGTAAAATGTTCAAATTCTACACCATCAAAACGATGCACTCCCGCATCTGAAGCAATCCAAACAAAACCTTCGTTATCCTGATAAACATGGTGGTTGTTTTCACTAAATAAGCCGGAAGCAGCTGTGAAATGCTTTGCGAATTGAGCATTCGCACTTTGGCTATGTAACATTACAAAGCTAAATAAAAGTAAAACCCGAATGGAATTATGCAGAGATATGCTTAACAAGATCGCTGACTCGCCTTCGTGAAATCCGGATAGTCATCCCGGTATTTAAAATGGCCAGGTTGTTATCCCCGGTTTTTATTTCTTTTAATTTGTTCACGTTTATGATATTTGATTTGTGAACACGCACGAAGTCGGTCTCTGTGAGGATATCTTCTAATTCTCTTAGCGATTTCCCCGATAAATAGGATGTTTTGTCGTCGAAATAAATTTTACTGTAATTGCCTTCAGCAGCAATAGATTCTATGTCTTCTGTCTGAACAATTTTATAACCCTGCGCATCAGATAAAACAAGTCTGGATACCTTGTTTTCGCTGATTTCCTCTTTACTGAATCTCTCGATATTTTTTTTATAATCAGTGCTTTTTGATTCAGAGGAAATTAGCTGAACTAGCTTTTGTTCAGTGGCAACCAATTCTTCTTCATCAATTGGTTTCAAAAGAAAATCCACAGCATTTGCTTTAAGTGCTCGGAGGGCATAATGTTCGTGAGCCGTAGTAAATACTACTTTGAATGGTATTTCATCTAAACTTTGAATCAAGTCGAATCCAGTACCTCCCGGCATCTCAACATCAAGAAATAGTACATCAGGCTTCTCTATTTCAAGAAGTTTGCGTGCGTCAGTAATATTTTGAGCTGAGCCGATTACGTTCAAATGTGAACATTCACTTTCAATAAGATACTCGAGGGTGTGAATGTTAATAATATCATCGTCGACTACGATGCAGGATACAAACATAGATTTCAGACATTTAATCGAAGTGATTTATAATAGTTTAGTTTCGCTTAGAATTCAATCTGAATTTACAAAATTTGAAAAGAAAATTACTTAGCTAGCTGAGCTCGTATAAGTTAACTACTGAGATTTAGATGAACGCTTAAATGTTTATTTTTTTGCCTTTCTACGCACGAAAAACCAGACTATAACTCCAATTATCAACGCTAAGCCAGCGATAGGATAGGCAATAAGTGGAAACGTATTTACTACAATTATTCTATCTCCGGTATGCTCATAATAGTCCGGAATATGATTGTTAGGAAGTGTAAGTGCGTATTCAACTAAGGTTTGCCAAACGCTAAGTTCTTGCTCACCAACGTGTACCACTGCTTCGTCAATACTATTTAATCGATTCCCATCAGCATCTTTTAGTACAATTTGAAGGTTGGGTAATAAATCACCAATCATTGGCATGAAAGAAGCTACGTAATAATCCGAAACCACATGGTAGAGATTATCATCTTTAAGCAATGGTACAAACTCATCACCTTGTTGCATGTTTTCGCCCTCATACAGCCAAACATTTCTAATAGACCTATAGGTTGGAATCGGTGTTCCTAAAAATGGGACTCTGAAAAAAATGGTATTTCGAGGATTGTATTCATATCGCAAACCAGAGACTTGCAAAAAATATGTGTTCCCTAGGAATTGGGATAGCAAAGCAGAGATTTCAAGTACTCTGTGTATTTCTTCACCTGTTAAGTAAACCGATACGATTGGATATCCGGGACCAAAAGAAGGCCCGGTTCCCAATCCAGCTATGGTAGCAAAATCCAAAAAGGGGAGTTGTGAACGTGAGAATTCAGCGGTGCCTGGGTTTATATCTGCCCGCAAAACACCATTCCCCTGAAATGCAAAATGTACTCGTTCACCAGTGACTTTTTCTGTGATCAAACGCATAGCATCCGTGGCAAAATTACCAACTTGAGTCTCTGAAAAGGCTGGACGGCGCGTTAAATTCTGATTCCCGGTGGCTACTGATTCACGAACATCCGTGATTTGGCCATCCATAATTCTGGAAACCACCTCATTAAGTTTTTCCTCGTAAGCTGCAATTTTTTTTGCTGTTTCAGGATCTTCCGGTACGTTAAAATCCAGTGGAATTAGGAACTGTTCGTCATCCGTATTCTCAATTTGTACTCGTCTATTTTCCGCATTGTAAGAAAAACGAGCCCTTCCCAGATTTCTCAGATAATATCCCGATTGCAGAATTACTGTTTTCCCTTCAACAATTGGTTCGTGAATTTCCTGATGATCATGACCACCAACAATGATATCAATCTCAGGAACGGCTCTGGCCAAATCTCTGTCCTCAGGAATACCCGAATGGGTTAGTGCAATGATGACATCAGCACCATTGGAAGTTAGGATTTCGACCATTTTTGCAGCCGTTTCGTGCTGTTCAGCAAATGTTACCGGTTCAGCATACGGAGCAACACTTACGGCGTCTTTTCCAAGTAATCCGAAAAGTCCAAGTTTAAGCCCATTTTCCAACTCCATAATTCTATACGGCTGGATTTCTGCCAGATGCAAAGCATGACCATCAGGAATTTGTATATTCGATGAAAGGAGAGTGGTTGAAGCGTTCGCAGCCGGATATCCCGCTACTTCCAGATATTTTGCTAATACCTCAGGCCCATAATCAAATTCATGATTTCCCACTACAATGGCGTCATATCCTATATGTTGCATCAGTTCCAGTTCAGTCGCATAGTTTTCCAATATCAGCCAGGCGAAAGGAGAACCTCCAAAGATATCCCCACCGGAAAATAGCAGCACGGGCTCCTCTGATTCTGATCTTATCTCCTTGACTTTACTTGCTAATCGAGCAAAGCCTCCTAAAGCTGAACCTTCTATTTCAGGATGGTAATCTGCTAAAGGTGCAGGAAGCAAGGTTGAATGTTCATCATTTGTATGCAGTATGGTGAATCGTAAATCCTGCGCTATAACAACTGTTGAACACATTATGAGGAAGCTCAAGAACAAAAAACGCATAGTAAAATGTGGTTTGATAAGTTTTTATGAAGCTAAATGACAGGGATTATGTTAGTACAAATTTTTCATTATATCATTCTTGCAGTGGCCTATTTGAATATGCTTAATAATTTGTTAATTAACTGCTAACAATATGGTAACGCAGCATAGACCATAATTCAGGTATTTTCTTTCAACCAATCACTTCATCGCAATATCATGGATAGATTAATTAAATCTCTCATTTTAGGTGTACTGTTTCTAATGTTTAGCAGTACAGATTCCTACGCCCAATCCTCACTCAGCGGAGTAATAGTTTCAGAAGAAGGTGAACCTCTGGCAGGCGCAAGTATCATGATTATGGAAACAGGCCAGGGCCGGTCAACCGATAGTAATGGTCGATTCTCTTTTTCTCAGATTCCAGCCGGTACGTATACCTTACGCATTCGATATATCGGATTTGAATCGCAGGAAATCACTATACAACTCAGCGATGAACCGAGTCGATTGACTATAACTATGGTTGAATACGCTATTCAGTTACAAGGCTTGGTTGTAACTGCTCAAAAAAGACCACAGGCCATACAGGAAGTTCCCGTTTCGATTACTGCATACTCTGGAGAATTTTTATCTCAGATTGGAATTGAAGAATTAGACGCTTTTTCAGCATTTGTACCGGGTGTGGAAATTCAAATTCAGTCCCCCAATAATCCCGGTTTTGTAGTTCGTGGAATTACCAGCGATAGTGGGGATTCCAGAACAGAGCCTCGAGTTTCTGTTTTCCAGGATGGCGTATCAATTAGTAAATCCAGAGGTTCAGTGGTTGAATTGTTTGATATGGAAAGGGTAGAGGTTCTCAAAGGTCCTCAGGGAACACTATTTGGTCGTGGTGCGCAGATTGGAGCCGTGCATTTAATCCAGAATAAGCCCACCAATAGTTTGTCCGGCGAATTAACCCTTGGTCCGGGAAATTTTGACGCACGATATGCCCGTGGATTTTTCAACGCTCCCATCATTGACAACACATTAATGGTGCGTATTGCGGGAATTTATAATGTGCAGCAGGGATACATCAGAAATTTATCAGGCGGTTATTTGAATGGTAAGGAGACTTTGGCTCTAAGAGGTTCTGTGAGATATATCCCCAGCAACAATACTGTTATGGATTTGATTGTGAATTACCAATACGATAATCCTCCGGGAACTTCTTTCAAGAGTGGTACTTTCTCACCAAGAGGCGGAAATACCAGTCCTTTTACTTTCGCGGATATGGAAAGAGGCGAGGAGCTTGGTGTTGAACGGACCGTTTACGGAGCAACTTTTTTGGTAGATCACGTTCTTAGCGATCGTTTCTCTTTATCATCCACCACTGCCTTCCGGGAATTTGATTCTTTCGAATTATTTGATGCAGACGGAACCGCAGCCCCGGCACTTACTTTTGGAGAGGATGCTTTTGGTCAGCAATTTAGCCAGGAGTTTCGCCTAAACTATAATGATCGAAATCGGTTTCGTGGTTTTGCCGGAGTAAGTTATTTCTGGGAAGATGGCTACCAAAGAGTTCCATTTGAAACCGACGAACGTAGCCTTTTTGCTGTATTTACTCCTCTGTTGATAAATGCAGGATTTCCGGTTCCTTTTGTTCCATTGGTTTCTTTTGGCGAACCATTTTACCCATTTCAAAACAATCCTTTAATTCAGGATGCAACGGTTCCGTTTAAGCAATTTCACACGGAAGAATACACTAATTTCGGCACGCTTTCCGCTTTCGATATTTTCGCTGATGGAACCTATGATCTTTCATCGAGATTTGCAGTCACCGCCGGTTTGCGATTCACTTACGAAGATATGACAGGCGCTTATGAAGTAATTGACGCCGAAACTCCGGGGACTTTAGGTATGATATTGGATGTTTTCCCGAATAACATCTTTGAACCAACAAACGGTAAAATCTCAGAAAGCGAAACCTTTACTTCCGTCGTTGGACGTTTGGCGGTGAACTATTTACTTGAAGAGCAAACCAACGTGTATGCCAGTGTAAGCAGAGGTCGCCGTCCAGCTGTGATTAATGCTACCGCCAGAGGTACAAATATTCTCAAAAACGAAATCGTTTGGAGTTATGAGACTGGGATTCGTGGCGTAATCATGAATAATCAGATGCAATACGATTTGAACCTCTTCTACTACGATTACTCTAATTACCAAACCAGCGTTCTGGAGTTAACCGAGCAAGGTTTCATCAACGAAACCAGAGATTCCGGTTTCTCTACAGCCTATGGATTTGAAACCAGCGCTCAATACGCATTTTCGTCAAACTTTTCGGTTTTTGGTAATTATTCATACATCAACGCAACATTTGATGACAAAGACGTTGATGGCAACGAGCAGGAATTAGCCGGCAACAGATTCCGATTAACACCGGAACACACTATTGCCGCTGCTCTGAATTTCGATTGGGGTAATAATCGGATTGGTAGCTTTTACGTAAGACCCAACGTTACCTGGAAATCAGATTTCTTTTTTGAAGATGATAACGACCCGAATCTAGTTCAGAATGCTTATGCTCTGGTAAATATGCGCATGGGTTACGTATTTCCAAATCAGAGATTTGAAATCATGGGCTACGTTAGAAACTTGCTTAATGAAGAATACCTGATAGATGCCGGTAATACCGGGAATACATTCCTAATCCCAACTTTCATAGCCGGCCCGCCAAGAATGATGGGCGTTCATTTTACCGCAAGATTTTAAAAAGCATCTTACCAATCCTTGGGGCAGGTTTGCAACCTGCCCCAAGCGAACTAATTTGAAACCTGCTCAAGCACCTGCCCCAAGCATAACTAATTTGCAACCTGCCCCAAGCGTAACTAACCAACCGCTTCTTCCAAATACGCATAATCCGGAGTCAGTTTTCCCTGATGTGAAATTACGGCTCTTTTAAATACATCCGGCAGATTCAATTCCTCAAAAGGTTTTGAAAAATCAGTTTCTGCGAGTTGCTTCATATAAGGTTTTAATGCAGAACTGAAATGCTCTGAGGCTTCTCTGGGTAATTCGCTGGGTAAAATATCAACGGCCATAACGCACACTCCTTGACCGTCAAATCCCATCTTATGGGTTTCAGAATCAGTTTGGTAAATAAAAACGGGTTCTTCGATAGTAGTGGCTTCGAGTGTACATTCTATAGAACCGAGGGGGTCACACGTTATATCCCCAATTACATCAAGTTGGAAAAATGATTCCTTGAAATTTTCACCCAACCACTTTTTTGTAACGAGGCGAGGGTATCTCTCATCCCAATAAATTCCATTTACCAATACATTGATGAAGGGTAGAAGCGTCTCGAAGTGATTGTCGTAATTTTCTGGGTGTGCGATATAATCCTGCAAATCAAAAGGCTTATCCTGCTTATGATGCATATAATCTGCTGCCGTTATATTAACCAGGTATAAGGTATTTGGATCTTTCTTTGCTTTAGAAAGTGCTGTTAATTCACGTGCAGAAATATTGATTACAGGTAGTAGTTTCGCAATTTCTAAGGCTCCGTTTGAGACATTACCATCACCGGTTACAGCCATTACGATTCCAGGTAATTGCTCGGGTAATCCATTTCTTTTAATAGAATCACCAACCGATGAAATAGCGTCTTGCGCTTCTTTCAGGCTGTCATACTCATACGATTGTTTGATGGATGAAAAAGGATTCTCAATTCCCATCGTCTTGTAGCGTTGGCCCATACTCCAAAGCGTATTAATCATTCCCGCAAGACCCGCATATCTTCCAAAAAAGATTAATCTGCGGCCATATTCGTCTGCTACTTTTTCGTAATCAATAAGTGTGGCACCCGATGCAAGTAAATTTTTTAGCATGGGCATATTGTAAGGCTGCGCTTTTATCACGTGAGAGAAAAAAACATAACATTTGCCCTCTTTGAAGTAATCAACAGGCATTTCTTTTACTCCCATTATCACATCGCAATCATCTAAAGAGGAGACAACTTTGGCTCCGACTTCTTCAAATTCCTCATCCTTAAAAATTCGCTTTTCTGATGCTTCGATAAAAAACGGAATATCATGTCCCTCTGATAGTTCTTTAATATCTGCCGGAACAATCGGACAACGTCTTTCAAGTTTGTATTTGTCCTCGTGTCGAATACCAATGCTGTTCATTTCGCCTGATTTTTAATGATTACTATTTCATTAAAGTATACAGCGCAACATGAATAGGTACAATCGAAATCAATCAAAAAGGTGCTTTTACATAAACTTGAACGGAAGCGCCCGACATAGCACCAAATAATCCTATACCACCTTCAATATTGTAAAAAACATTCTGTATTTCTCCGGGCGAAAGAGTAGAGCCTCCCAATTGTACACTTTGTGATCTGAGGAAATCATAAATATTGTCATCCACAGCGTAGGCAGTAATTTGATTCGGGCCAAAATACGCGATACCAATCCACGGGAAAGTCAGAGTGATGGTATTATCAGGATTTACCTGATAGTTATCCTGATTGATTAGTCCGGAACTGGCTATAACCGGCGGTTCATCATCGAAATTATTCCAAATGGGTGGACTGTCGTTATTTTCAGGATCAAGTGCGAGCGTGGAAAATATATAGATGTTTTGCCGACCGGGATATTGGCTCAGGGAAAAATCAAATTCCAATTGCTCAAAGGCCTGATATGTTGTGGTATCCCGAACAGACCGGACTACACGAAAAGTATCCGGCACAAAAGCCTTTGCCCGTAGATGTTCTTCTCTGTCGGTAAAGGTGATATCCAGAAGATATTCTCGCATTGGAAGAACTCTAACATCGTCAAAACCATCAGGGATATAAACTCCAACGGTATCCATTCTATAGATGAAGGTTTCTTCAGCGATTCCAGCATCATTTAACAGATGGATTTGAACATTTGCGTTTGGCAGAGCAAAATCTTCAAAAGTATAAAACTCAAAGGCAGAGGCTGTTCTTGATATTCTGACCTCAGGCAGGGGTTCTAGGGCAGTCATATAAGATTCCACGAAAACTTGTTCTACGTAATCATCCTGCTCATACAACTCGCAAGAAATAAGAACGCCTAAAAAAAGAAGTGATAATCCAAGTAATCTTGTATTCATAATCAGAGTTTAAAAATTTACAGTGTAGGATAACGCCGGCAGAAGGGGTAGCAAGTTGACAGCTTCCTGACGAATCGGGTTTTCATCAAAATCATAAGTGTAAAACCACACATTTCTTCTTGAATACACATTTATAACCTGAAGCTGTAGTTCTGATTCTCCGATATCGAAAAAGTTACCAAATCTCGAAAAGCCTAAATCTAAGCGGTGATAAGAAGGCAGGCGGGAAGCATTCACATTGCCTACAATTAAAACATCTGTATTGGTATCGCTAAATGGATTGTTCGACAATCCCGAACGCCCAAGCGGACGTGTATAAGCTTGACCGGTTGCGTAATTGAAAACGGCTGTGGCTTTCCATCTTCTGCTTAATTGATAGTTGGTAACCACATTAACATCGTGCGTTCTGTCGTACTTGGGGGGATAGAAATTGCGACTATTGAATTCATCGAATCTCCGCCGTGTGATGCCAAAAGTATAGCCGATAAAACCATTCAGTTTACCAACCGTTCTGTCAATCATGAATTCCATTCCGTAGGCATATCCGTCTCCGAAGCGAAAGACATCAGCATAATCCAAACCGGCAGCGTCAGGGAGAAATGGATCTAATTCAAACAAATCATTCATGGTGCGGTAATAAGCTTCCACCTCTAAATCATAATCATCGAAGATGGTTGTTTTAATACCGGCAACAAACTGATCTCCCCAAGCCGGAGGAACACCTTCGTCAGTAGTAAGCCAAACGTCAAAACCGCTGAATGCTTCGTTCGTAATCAATGTCAGGAATTGATAATAACGTCCGTATGCAAGCTGAAAACGAGTATTAGTAGTAAGCCTGTAATCAACAGAAGCCCTCGGCTCTAATCTTAAATAATCACCTGCCGAAAAGTAATTCGCTCGTATTCCTGCATTGATTTTCCAACGAACGGTGGGTCTCCATATATCCTGCAAATACCAAGAAGCATATTGCGACTGAATACGAGAGTCAAATATTTGTGTACCGTCGAAGAAATCTGAAAGTTTTAAAGTAATATTTCCGGTCCAAATTCCGGTAGAGACGGTGTGTCTTTCGTTTGGAATCCATTCCAAGTCAGATTTT
>SKIC01000128.1 GCA_007116685.1 Balneolales bacterium | reverse complement strand
TTTATCCAAATACCTGTGGCCGGGCAGTGTTTTTCGGGTATCCAGGATTTTTGTATTGGTATGCGCAATTAAATCAGAAAACTTGCGGGTTTTTGTAGCTACACCACTCATTCTCTGCATAAAGTTTAGTACCGTTCGCTCACCGGTTAGTAAAATATTTGCAGAGCCTCTGGCAGATGCAATGAGTTGCCCTCGGCTTACCTTTTGTCCATCCTCAACTTCGGGTTGAAACTCAATATCATCATCAAGCCTTTCGTAAATGTATTTTGCCAGTTCAACACCGGCAATAATTCCATCCTGTTTTGCGATAAACTCAGCCTCAGCCTGCTCGTTACCTGTATAAATAGCTTGCGTAGTGATATCTCCTTCTCCAACATCCTCTCGTAATGCCAGCGTGACGATAAATTCAACCTCTTTATTCCATTCCTTTTGCAACATAACGATCAATTCCTTGATTAAAAGCGAGAGGTGCCCGGACAGGTCTGCGTGTCTCTGAATTCATAAAAACCAGCGTCACTTTGCCGGTAACGTGTGGTTTTTCATACTCGGTAAATATCTGATACCAGGTTTCCAGTCTGGTTATCGGTTTCTCAAAAATCATCAGACGAATATCCATCAAAGCATCATAATATACCGGCTGGTGATACTTAACCTGAGATTCAATCACAGGCATCATAATCCCCTGTTCTTCCATAGTGCGGTAGGGCAAGCCTGCTTCTCTGATAAACTCAGTACGAACAACTTCAAAGTATTCCAGATAACGACCATAATACACATAACCCATTTTATCGGTTTCGCCGTAGCGGCTCCTCAATTTCCATGAGTATGTGAGTAATGGAGGCGTATCAGGAAGCATAAAGCACCTTAGGAAACGGTATCCCAGCTACCCATTTTAGAATACTTTTCGATGCGTTGCTCTTTTAACTTTTCAGGCTTCATGGCACAAAGTTTTTTCAGACTTTTCAGGATTTGTTTTTTGACTTCCTGTGCAGCCTCTTCGTGGTTTCTGTGAGCCCCACCCATCGGTTCTTTGATGATGCCATCAATGATTTTTAATTCATATAAATCCTGAGCAGTAAGTTTAAGTGCAACAGCGGCCTGTTCCTTGTAATCCCAGGTTTTCCATAAGATAGAAGAGCAGGATTCGGGAGAAATAACAGAATACCATGTATTTTCCATCATATAAACTTCGTTGCCCATTCCGATTCCAAGTGCACCGCCACTGGCTCCTTCACCAATAACTATGGTAATGAGAGGTACAGTCAAAGATGCCATTTCACGAAGATTACGAGCAATCGCCTCTGCTTGACCACGCTCTTCTGCTTCCAAACCAGGAAAGGCACCAGGTGTATCTAAGAGAGTAATAATAGGGATATTGAATTTCTCGGCCGTTTTCATCAAACGAAGTGCTTTTCTGTATCCATCAGGATTTGGCATTCCAAAATTACGGTACTGACGGGCTTTGGTATCGCGGCCTTTTTGCTGACCGATAATCATCACAGATTGACCATCAATAGTAGCAAATCCACCAACTATGGCCTTGTCGTCGCTGAAGCAACGGTCGCCGTGTAATTCTATAAAATTTTCGGAAATTTTATAGATATAATCTAATGTATATGGGCGATCAGGATGGCGAGCCAGTTGCACTCTTTGCCACCTGGTCAGATTGGTAAAAATGCTGACTCTAAGGTCGTCTGCACGTTTTCTGAGTTTATCAATTTCAGGTCCTAAGACGTTGTTTTCGCCGAGGCTCAATTCGCTGAGTTCAGCAATTTTTTGTTCCAGATCAACAATTGGTTTTTCGAAATCCAGATAATTCATACGCTGGTTTTGGTAAAAATTAATTGATTAATATACAAAATATGGTCTGCTTTTGTATAAGAAGGCTTACAATCTGCCAAATAGGCCTCTAAGTTTAATAGACCAAACCATCCAAACTGCTTCAAATACAATCTTTTTGGACATTTTGGAGACACCCTCTTCTCGCTCGCGAAAGATGATGGATAATTCTTTTAATTGAAATCCTGCTTTAAAAGCACGGTAATGAATCTCAATTTGGAAAGAATACCCATTTGAGCGAATCCGGTTGGTTGTGATTTTTTCTAATACTTTTCTGTGGAAACACTTGAAGCCTGCAGTGGTATCTTTGACGGGCAAACCTGTAATGATTCGAGCATATACATTTGCAGAATAAGACAAAATCAATCGGCTAAGAGGCCAGTTGATGATAGAAATTCCATCACAATATCGTGAGCCAATTGCTACATCAGCTTCACCGCTTTTGACCATGTTTACTAATCTCGGCACATCATCAGGGTCATGAGAAAAGTCAGCATCCATTTCGCATACGTAGGTGTAATGCAAATTTAGTGCATACTGAAATCCCGCTACGTAAGCTGTACCAAGCCCCTGTTTACCTTCTCTTTGGAGTAGATGTACTCTGCCTGGAAATTCTTTGGCTTTCTCTTTTACGATATCGGAAGTACCGTCAGGGGAACCATCATCAACTACCAAAATATCAGTCTGTGGCTCTAAAGAAACTACATGATCTATCATCCTGGCAATATTGCCGGCTTCATTGTAGGTTGGAATTATGACTAAAACTTCGCTTTTCATAAACTAATTACATCACCACTTAAGGGATTATTGTCCCTTTCCTTTTATCACGGTCATCAGCGTGTTGATTAATATTTTAAAATCCATTCTCAGAGACATATTCTCCACGTAAAATAAATCATATCTGGTCTTTTCTT
>SKIC01000014.1 GCA_007116685.1 Balneolales bacterium | reverse complement strand
CCTGTACTTGCTCCTACAATCAATACCGGATTTCCAACACCGGTGGCAATAGCAGATGCGGTCTCGCCTGCTTTTACAATCCCTACACTCATAGCGTTTACAAGAGGATTACCTTCATAGCTTTCGTCGAAATAAATTTCTCCGGCCACGGTAGGAACTCCAAAAGAATTGCCATAATCAGCAATCCCTTTTACCACACCATATAATAAAAAGCGAACTCTTGGGTTATCTAAACTACCAAAACGCAAGGAATTTAAGGCCCCAATTGGTCGTGCTCCCATGGTAAAAATATCTCTGTGAATTCCGCCAACACCAGTAGCAGCTCCCTGATATGGTTCAACAGCAGACGGGTGATTATGACTCTCGATTTTAAAAGCACAAGCCATACCATCCCCGATATCAACCAAACCTGCATTTTCTTCTCCGGCGCCAACCAATAATTGATCGCCGTCTCTAGGTAGTTTTTTTAAAATCTTGATGGAGTTTTTATACGAACAGTGCTCCGACCATAGTACGGAATAGACTCCAAGCTCAGTAAAGGTTGGAGTTCTGCCCAGATAATCTTTAATCATTTCAAATTCTTCCATGGTCAAACCATGGTCTTTCACAAGTTCAGGTGTGATTGTAGGTTCTGTCATCATTTTATGCCTGATTGGCTTTTTATTTGTTTCGATTTAAAGAAGATATTCAGCGAGTCTTTTAAAGTCGGAGAATACTAGGTTTGCAGGATTATTTTGCACCGAGTTTGTTTTAGTAAACCAAGCGGTTTGCCATCCAAAAGAAGACCCACCTTCAATATCGGAATTGTAGGAATCCCCTACATACATAATTTCGTCTTTTGCTCTCCCTGTAAGCTTAGTTGCATAATCAAATATAAAGGGATGGGGTTTTAGATAACCAACTTCTTCAGATACAACGTAATGAGAAACTTTTTTGTCCAGACCAAATTTATGAAATTTTTTAGCCTGCGTTTCCGCAAAGCCATTTGTCAAAATACCGACCTGATAATTAGATGCTAATTCATCAAAAACCTCTGAAGCTCCTTCTACCCATTCCCAGTATTTTTCATAGCAATTCATATACACCTCCGAAACTTCCGTTGAGACAGAAACCGGAAGATTTAATTCTCTGAGAGTATTAGCAAATCGGAGGCTTTGCAAAGTATGTTTGTCTATTCTTCCATGATTGTACTCATGCCAAAGGCTTTTATTAATCTTATGATATACATCAGTTAGCTTTTCATTTGATATAGAATTCAAAAACGGGAAACTCGACTTAGTCTCCATTAATGCAGCTTTTTCCGCTTTCTTATGATCCAGAAGAGTATCATCAAGGTCGAAAAATATGTATGAAGGTTTTTTCACTATGCGATAAAAGGATTTATTCGCGATCAACGAACTTGCAATTTCTACTTTGGTATAGATTTTCCTTAAAAATATCAGGCTGAATATAACATTGATTTGAATGATATGTCCTGCTTTATATGTTGATTTTCATAAATACCACAATATTTGATACCAATTCATGAAATCAATTATAAAGCTCACTTTTCTCGCTGTTTTTCTATTAATCTCAAACAAGAGCGTTGATGCTCAAATCTTTCCGGCATCACCCGATACTCTCGAACGTGAACTTGAAGAGATTACAATTGAGGCTACCAGAGGTTTATTGAGTAATCAAAACGCTCCTTTTTCTGTTAGCCAATTTTCTCGAAGCAGAGAAGATCTGGAATTTGAACCAGCGTTATCTTTAGATAGATCCCTCAATCGCTTACCCGGACTTTGGACAAACGACAGAAATAATTACGCTTTAGGAGAGCGAATGTCGATTAGAGGGATGGGCTGGCGCGCTGCTTTTGGTGTGCGTGGTATCTATGTTATGATGGATGGGATTCCACTTACAGTACCCGATGGACAAACTGTTTTAGATTTGATTGATCCAGCATTCATTCAAAGCGCTGAGATTATACGCGGACCTAGCTCTGCATTTTGGGGAAATGCCGGTGGAGGAACGCTTTTTTTGAGTACTCGAAATTTCACCTCAGAACCAAGCGGATATGCTAGAACTTATGCAGGATCATTTGCCACTTATAAAGCAGAGGCCGGTGCCAGTACTCAATACAATGGTAATTTCTATCAGTTTTTTTCAAGCTATACAAGTAGAGAAGGGTTCAGGGATCATAGCAGTTTCCAGGCACTTCGTTTTGGTGGAAATGCTGAATTTGGATTATCTCAAACCAGCTCATTGGGCTTAAGTTTTGCATTCGTCGATGCACCTGATGTACGCCATCCTGGCTCTCTAAACAACGAACAGGCGAATGAAGAGCCCTCAGCGGCCAATCCATTATTCGTAAATGCAGAAGCCGGCAAAACCTGGCAACAAGGACAAATCGGTCTCACCTACAATAATGAAACAAATTTCGGTCTTTTAACTGTCACTGGATACGGACTATACAGAGATCTCCACAATCCTTTACCATTTAACGATATCGAAGTAGACCGCATAGTTTCCGGTGCTCGCTTCACCCTGCAAGATCAGTTTCAATTTGTTCAATGGGGAGTTGGAATCGACGCAGCAATTCAGCGTGATGAAAGACGAAATTTCGACTACGCAGAAGGATTCCAACGTAATGAGATTACATTAGAACAAACTGAAACTGTAACCAACACAGCCTTTTTCCTTCAACTTTCCACAACCTTCGAGCGATTTAATGTGCACACTGCAACCAGGTTTGACAATCTTCGATTTGAAAACGAAGATCAATTTCT
>SKIC01000050.1 GCA_007116685.1 Balneolales bacterium | reverse complement strand
GGGCAAAACACAAAGGGAATGCAATACATCAAACAAATCATATCCTCTTTGCAGAGTTCTGACGGCAATATCATTCATGTGTCCCAATACCAAATCATCGGGATGTTTGTCATCAGAGCAAAACATAATTTCTGAGGCGTGGGTTTCCATCAAAGAAATCAGGGCTTCGTAATTTTTTGCGGCGCTTCCCTCTCTGATTGAGATTTTCATACCGTGCTTCAGCTTATCCAAAGCTTCTTGCTTCGTGAAACACTCATGATCGGTATAAATACCCGCTTTGATATACTTTTCTGCCATTTCTCCTTTTAATCCGGGGGCATGACCATCCACTGGTTTCCCGAGTTTGTGAGCGGCTTTGATTTTCGCCATCACATCATCATCCTGATTCAATACACCGGGCCAGTTCATCATCTCAGCCAAATAGTAAACATCATCTCGTTTTAGTAAAGTTTCGATATCATCAGCATTAAGTTCTGCGCCAGCCGTCTCGAAAATGGTGGCAGGGACACAAGATGGAGCACCAAAACAGAATTTTAAGGGTACTTTTTCGCCATCGGATATCATGTATTCCACACCCTCCATTCCACATACATTCGCAATTTCATGAGGGTCAGATACCGTAGCAATCGTGCCATGTTTTACGGCTAATCTGGCAAAAGCCGAAGGCACTAACATGGAGCTTTCTATATGAATATGCGAATCTACAAAGCCTGGCAAGATGTATTGATGAGGAACATCTTCTCTTGGATGAATGGCGACTATTTTATCATTCTCAGTGTGGATTTCACCCTTAAAAGTTCTTCGTTGTACTACATCTATGATTATTCCGGAAATTCTTGGCATGCATGTATTCTTAAAGTAATCTGTTTGCCGAGAATGATAAGGAAAAAGAAAAGAGATTCAGAACCAGACCGAAAAATTTAGTCTGCAAAATCAGACAAGGAATTACTCCTTAATAAATTCCGCGCTGATTTCTCTTAGTTGCATTGATGTTAATTCAGAATTTTCGATGTCTTTATTACGCTCAACACGCATGTGATACATAAGCAAAGCGAATAAATTATGGCGGAGAAATAAGTGGACTTTGGGGCAACTTGTTTTTTTAAAAAACCTTCTCTAAAACACTATATATATATTCTTAGCCCCTCCTTTGGAGGGGTTGGGGAGGTCATCACTCCTTAATAAATTCCGCACTAATCTCTCTTAGTGGCATTGAGGTCAGTTCAGAATTTTCGATGTCTTTATTACGCTCAACACGCATGCGATACATAATTTTGTCATTTCTGTAATAACGCTGCTGATAATAAACCGGCTTTTCTTCCAGCGTGTAAGAAATACGATCCATTCTGAATAAAGCACTACCCTTTTCTATATTCAAATGTTGGGCGTGGTAATCTGTGGCATTTTCGGCATGTAAATAATAACAACCGGAAGTAATGGTGATATCGTATTCGTTTTCGAGAATATCGAATATGGTACGTTGCTCTAAATCGTAATCCACTATTAACTGACCATAGAAAGCTGGCAACCAGGTGTAATCAAGAGCTATAGGTTTGTTATCTGCCAGGCGAAGCCTGTCCAGACGAAAAACTTTGGTACCCGCCTCAACTTTGAGACGCTGAGCTACTGCCGGAGTTGCTGGCTCAACTGTATTTTGCAATACTATAGATGTGGCAACCAATCCGTTTTGCTTCATATCTTCCATAAAGTCACTCATGGCCAAGGTATTTTGAACGGCTTTTTTCCCCTTCACAAAAGAGCCTAAGCCCTGACATCTATATATGCGTTGTTCGCTTTCCAGGGTTTGAAGTGCCCGACGCACAGTTACACGACTCACATCAAATTGTGAGGATAGTTCACTTTCTGAAGGAAGCTTATCATCAATACCAAATGATCCTTCGGTGATATTATCACGAATCCACTCGGCTATTTGCTCGTGTCTGGGTTTGTTGTCTTTTAAAGATGCCATATCTGATAGGTTGGATTGTTTTTGCTTTCTGCACAATAATAAGCAAGTTAGATTCCAAAATCAACACTTGTATTAACATGTTATAATTAAATTACCCACAACTACTAAATACTATTATTTTGATTAATAATGGCACTTTTAAAGATTCCCACCAAGAAAAAAGGAATCGTTAAAGAAAAATTATTCAAACTTGTATTGACATGTATTAATTTTTGCCGTATCATTACATCAGAGCAACAGAAACGAACTAACCTTAACACTTCATAACACTATGATTGAATTTTTATCTCAACCCTGGCCCTGGTACATAGCCGGACCTATTATTGGCGTAATGGTGCCTCTCCTATTTTATATTGGCAACAAGTCATTTGGTATGTCATCCAATTTCCGCCACGTTTGTGCAGCTTGTGATCCTGCAGGCGTTGAATTCTTCAAATATGACTGGAAAACCGGTATTTGGAATATGGTTTTAGCCTTAGGCGTACTCATCGGTGGTTTTCTTGGCGGTTGGGTATTTGCAAATCCAGAGCCTATTAATCTTTCACAATCCACTATTACTGTGCTGCAAGATTTAGGTATTAATGATTTTTCAGGATTTGTTCCTTCTGAATTATTCACCTGGGAAGCACTCACAAGTACTACAGGCGTTATTGTACTCGCTATTGGCGGGTTTCTTGTAGGATTCGGAGCGCGTTACGCCGGCGGATGTACTTCCGGTCACGCTATATCTGGTCTATCCAATTTACAGCTTGCCTCTTTAATTGCCGTTATCGGTTTCTTTATCGGCGGCTTGACGATGACCT
>SKIC01000033.1 GCA_007116685.1 Balneolales bacterium | reverse complement strand
CATGGACTTCAGAAACCAGGTAATTCCAGTTGCTGAAGCAGCCGGAGGCCAGGTAGCTACAGCTAATACAAGCTTAGTAAATGGCGGCGAAACCAGGCATCAAGGAGTAGAGGCAGCATTAAACCTTAACTTTAGTCCTTTAATGAATAACTGGGGTCTAGGAATTAATACTGGTTTCACTTACACAGTTGCTGAGTTTTCTTCCGATAGGTTTGTAAGCTCTGGTGGCGATGTTATCAATATTAAGGGAAATAGCCTACCATATGCTCCTAATTTGACTTTTTCTGGTAGCTTAAACATTAATTCGCCTTTTGGGTTATTACTTGACATGAATGCCACTTATGTTGGCGAACATTTTACTGATGTAACGAATAGTATTACACCTTCGCTTAATGGAAGAAGTGGTCAAATACCCTCTTATTTCATAATTGATGCGAGTGCAAACTACACGCTCGATGTATTGAATGGGGTAGGTATTTCTTTATCAGTCAAAAACCTTATAGATGAGAGATATATCTTAAGTAGACGACCTCAAGGTATCAGAGTAGGATTACCAAGATTTGTGACCTTTGGTATCGACTATAATTTTTAATCTAACTCATCGTAAGCTAAGAGCTCTATAAATTACAAAAAAGGGCTGCCATATGATAAATGGCAGCCCTTTTTTATTGCTCAGCCTAAATTCCTTATCGATCTACTTTATCACCATTAGATGACGTGTAATTTGAATACTTTCGGTTTGTAAACGATAGATATACATCCCGCTTGCCAATCCGGAGGCATTAAACACGGCATTGTGATAACCTGCTGATTGCGTCTGATTTACCAAAGTGGCAACTCTACGTCCATCAACGGTAAATATCTCTAGGGTAACGTGAGAATCCTGTGGTAATCCATAAGGTATGGTTGTGGTTGGGTTAAAAGGATTCGGATAGTTTTGATGGAGTACAATTTCTGTTGGTATTTCACCTTCCCCATCAGCACTTGTCTCGCTCACGGCGTTAAATCTGGAAGTAGTCCAAGGTCCGGCACCACCAGAATTTACCGCTCTAATTCTCCAGTGATATTGCCATGGAACGTCCAATTCAGTAATTGAAGCTGTGGTATCGGAAGATGTTTCTTCAAACACGATATTTACAAAGTTTGGCAAGGTTGCTACCTGAACTTCATATGAATCGGCATTATCAGCAGTATTCCATACCAACGAAATTGGCAAAGCAACCTCTTCGTTGAATTCCGGTGAAACAATTGTTACCTCACCCGGAGGGGCCTGAATTGTGGTAAAGCTTTTAACTTCCGACCATGAAGATACGCCACCTGCATTTATTGCTTGCATTCTCCAATAGTAAGTAGTTTCTCGATCCAAGCCAGGCAATACGAAACTTGTACCTTGCACACCAGTTGAATCAAATGAGACTGCAAAAGTGGTAGACGTACCTACCTGTATACGATATGAATCAGCAGTTGGCACTTCATTCCAAGTAAACTCTGTTGGTACAGGTAGATTTGTAGCTCCATTTTCAGGGCTGACAGTACCTACAACTCCCGGAGCTGCAACAACTGTCCTGAACAAAAATGTTTGAGACCAATTTCCTGCACCCGCATCATTTACAGCTCTAACTCTCCAAATATATTGGGTATCGTTATCCAAATCATCAATAATGATGCTTGTTCCTTCTACGTCAACAATATCTACATTCGTAAAAGCAGAAGGATCTGATTGCCTCATATTCGCTGAACTTTGAGAAGTTAATTGAAACTCATAACTCGTAGCATTACTTACTTCTTCCCACTCAAATACAACTAGATTTGCAGGAACATTTGTAGATGCGTTTGAAGGTGTTAATAATACCGGAGCATTAGGCAAATCATCACCTGTGGTAAATGTTCTAAAATCAGACCATGGACCTGTTACTCCTTCGTTTACACCTTGAACTCGCCATCTATATTCAGTCAACGGTTCAAGACTTCCCATTACTAATGATGTGCCAGTAACCCCAGATGTATCCGCAACAACCGGAACAGTTATACCTAGTTGCTGGATTTCTACATTATAGCTTTGTGCATCCGTAGCTGCTTCCCATAAAAACTCTACGGGACGAGGTACGTCTGATTCTTCATTTTCCGGACTGAGTAAAACTACTTCTCCGGGTTCTGGTATAATATTTTCGATTTCCTCTCCATCAGGATACGTGAAAAAGGAAGTAATTCTCAAAAACTCAGAGCCAACATTTTCCACAGGAAATCCTCGACCATATCCCTCATTTGACATGAAGCCATTCGTTCCGTTCAGATAGGTAATCAAAAATCCAAACTCATCAACATCACCGATATCAGAGCTGTTGAATGAGAAAGTAAACATTTCAGCATCTTGTGTTGATGGATTTCCAACTTCTGATATGAATACAAGGCCATCGTTTCCTACAGCACCTTCCGCTGGAATTTGCCAGAGGCCACCAAAATTATTAGCTATAGCAACAGCATGGGTAGCCTCAAAGACATCAGGTAATTGAATTGTATTGCTGTTATCTCCTGCTCTTGAGATTGCTCTGCGATTATTATCGGCTTGATCATTCACCTCTGAATCTATGAATCCGCGACCATCACTTCCATTATGGAGATACATAACAATAACATCATCATCTCCAATAATTCCAGATCCTGTATTCATTTGGAAGTAATATCTGGTATCATCATTCCACACATAAAGTGAACTTTCGCCTATAGTACCACCAAATCCTGTTCCGCCGTTTCCTTCAAAAGCAGCAGTAGGATT
>SKIC01000322.1 GCA_007116685.1 Balneolales bacterium | reverse complement strand
TCAGATGCATTTTCAGAGATCAGGCGAAAAAGCAACTCTCGTTCACTCAATTCTTTGGTTCGTAGTTCTACCAGCCTCTCCAGTTCTGCATTTTTTCTGCTGAGTGTGCGCTCTCTCCATTTAAAAGAAACCAGAAGTAAGACCAAAATTCCAAAACCGGAAATGGTGTAAAACCAATATGTTCTGTAAAAAGGAGGAGTGATAGTAATAAAAAATGATGCCCCTTGCTCATTCCAGACTCCATCATTATTACTGCCACGCAATTTGAATTCGTAAGTTCCGGGATTGAGATTTGTATAAATAGCTGAAGTCCCTTCTCCTGCAAATCGCGTATTCCAGTCTTGATCAAACCCTTCCAGTTTCCACGATAATTGATTGCGAGTGGGAAATGTGAAATCTAAAACGGCTAAATCTAATGTAATCACATTATCCATGTGGCTGAGCGTGATTTCATCCTTAGCTAATAAGCTATAAAACCGTGATTCGCCACCACGAATGACCGACAAACCGGTAATGGATACAGGCGGCTGAAATGGATTTTCTGTAATTGAAGCAGGCTCCACTATGTTTACCCCACCAATATTCCCAAAAAACAATCTGCCATCATCATTTTTAAAAGCCGCTCCTTGATTAAATTCATCAGAAAGTAATCCATCATGAGTGGTGTAAACTTTGTATTCAATTTCTGAAACGCTTCCGTTGTCAATTCCTTTCACTCGAATCAATCCACGATTGGTACTCATCCAGAGCTCATTTTCATAGGATAAAATTGAGTAAATAAAATTATCTGATAATTGTTCAGACTCCTTGAAGAAGTAGGTGAGTCCCGTCTGCTCATTATAAGCAGCCAACCCATTTTCGGTACCTAGCCACCAAACATTCTCGTTATAATGAAGGGATTGAATTTGCTCCTGATATCGATTTCCTTCATCATCAATCAATTCTATTTTCTCAACATCAAAATCATGACTGTTAATCTTGAACAAGCCATTTGAAGTACCAACAAATACCCATTCATCTTTTTGCTGCATCCCATAAATAGAGCTAAATCGAACCACATCATCCTCTATAATAGTCACTTGCTGTTCATCGTGATTCCAGACATTTAATCCTATTTCAGTACCAATCCACGTTTGATCATCTGTAGTATGTAGGATAGAAAAAATCACAAAATCACTTAAACTATTTGGTGAATCGGGTGTGGATTCATCATAAGTGAAGTTCTGCCAATCAGATTGTCCGGCTTTTCTCAAAAATACGCCACTCCAGAATGTCCCAATCCATGTATTTCCGTGCGGATCCTGTGATATCAGCAAAATGGTTTCTTCATTTATTTCATCTGGAATATCAGCCAGGTTACTTGAGGAAACCATTTCTCCAGTTGACTCAGAAATCTGAAGGAAACCTCTTTCTCTGCCAATCCAAAAAGTGTCTTCGCCAACTCGTGAAATTGCCCAAATAATACTTTCTTCTAAATTATCCGTGGGTGTGTATCTGATAAGATTTTGGAATTTTCTTGGCTGTAAACTCGCTGATGCCGCTCCCCTCTGCCCAGTCCCAACCCAAATATTTCGGGCATTATCCACATAAACTTTGCTTAAGGTATTTTGAGGAAGAGTATTTCGAAAATCCGGATTATGAGCAAGAATACTAAAATCTCCGAAATCATTTATCAAACCCAAACCTCTATTGGTAGCCATCCAGATGTGATCTTGATCATCTTTAAAAATACTATAGATACTCTCCGGCATAGGATAATAATCTAAACTACGAATCAAACCGGTTTTCATGTTGTATTGGTACAATCCATTTCCAAGAGTTCCTAATAGAATTTCATCTCCGTGGACGAGTAAGTCATTAACAATCAACGAAGAATGGGAGTCCGGAAACTCTATTTGCTCAAATTCCGAATCGGCTTTTGAATATCTAAAAATCCCAAAATGTCCACCCATCCATAGATAATCACCATGCTCTTCTAAACTTCTAACAGCAAACTGATTTGAATCATAACGGACTTTAGTGATTAATTTTCTCTGATCCTGATCGTAAACAAACAAGCCTTGCTGAGCAGTAAGCCAAATTCTTTGCTCACGATCTCTGAGTAAGGCAAAAACGGCCCCGGTTCTGAGAGTATCTGCATCGATTATTCCCTGATGAAAACTACTGAATTCGTCCTCAAACGCATGGTAATGGGAAATTCCATTTCGAGTAGCCACCAAAATATCACCATTATCCAGAGCCAGAATGTCATTTACAAAGTTATGCATGAGGCTCTTTTGCGGATTTGATCTATCCCGACGATACGTATTCATTCGGATGCCATCATAACGATTCACCCCATCCTGAGTACCAAACCACATAAAGCCGGACGAATCCTGTGCAATAGCATTAATAGAACTTTGACTCAAACCCTGCTCAAGACCCACTTCCCGAAACTCAAATTGTTCCGGTGAAACAGAGTTTTTCTGTGCATATAAATCACTGAAAAACAAGAGTAAGAAAAATAGTATTAGAGACCGAGTCATTTTCATTATTTAAATCTACAGCAGAATAAAATATTTTACACTAATAGTATCTTATAATCAAATGGGCAATTCATCCTCAAGTATTACTTATACCTTGATAGTAATCAAATTTTGAGACTTAATCTTCATTTTATCAAATAGTTAAGATTAAGATTTCACAGCTTCACTTATTAGAATTATGCTCTCAAGACACTGATTTTACCTATGAGGTCGAAATTGTAGTCTCTGATTGGTTTCTTTGGGTAATGGCTGTATTTTTGAGCATGAAAAACAC